>NZ_JBHTLD010000021.1:0-32371 GCF_042678745.1 Pontibacter rugosus
TATAATTCATTTTAATACTGATGGCAAAAGAAACAGTTAAGAAGCACAACGAGTTTGAGGAGCTGGTTGAAAACCCTGATGCACTGGCGGATCGTCTGGCAGGTTCAGAAGACTTTGTAAAGAAAAACAAGTCAAAACTACTCGGTGTGTTTGTGGCCATCGCTGCTATTATTGTAGGTGGTTTTCTGTATTACAACTATCGTAGCACACAGAGCCAGGAGGCGCAGAGCGCTATGTTTCAGGCGGTTTACTATTTCGAGGCTGACTCTCTGAGCAAGGCTTTGAATGGTGATGGCCAAAACGCTGGTTTGTTAGCTATTGCCAATGAGTATAGCGGTACAGATGCCGGAAATCTGGCAAACTTCTACGCAGGTGCTGCCTTGCTGAAAAGCGGCAAGTATGCAGAAGCTGTAGAGCACTTGCAGAACTTTGACTCTGACGATTACCTGCTGCAGGCGCGTGCTTACAGCCTTACCGGCGATGCACTGCTAGAGCAGGGTAAACACAAAGAAGCTGCTGATGCTTATGTAAAAGCTGCGAACCATAACGCTAACCCGTTTTTCTCACCGCAGTACTTAATGAAGGCTGGTATAGCGCACGAAGCTGGTAACGATTTTGCAGCTGCTGCTGAAGTTTACAATAAGATCATAACGGATTATGTTGCTTCTGCAGAAGTTTCTGATGCCAGAAAATATAAAGCCCGTGCCGAGACATTGGTAGGTGGTGCTAAAGCAGAATAAAAAGGCCTAAGCCTGAATGAAAAGCGCTTTTGCTATTGTGGCAGAAGCGCTTTTTTATTGGTATGTATTTAAGAGCATGTTTAAAATTCATCCTTTGCGCTGCAAGCTGAATGTAAACATGCTCTAAGGTATGCCAGGCATAGCAATAGTGCAGCTGTTATATGTTTGCACAAAATAAATCAAGATCAACAAAAGACAATTAGCAATGGCTACATCATTAAAGAACCTGAACGACTACAAGAAAGATAACTTTAAAGATATCTCAGGAAAAACCATTGGTATAGTGGTAGCTGAGTGGCATGATGATATTACAAGTGTGCTTTGTGAGGGAGCCGTGGATACGCTGCTAAAGCATGGAGCCAAGAAAGAGAACATATTTATCAACACGGTGCCAGGCAGCTTTGAGCTTACACTAGGAGCACAGTTTCTGGCACTGCAGGAGGAGATAGATGCTGTGATTTGTATTGGGGTGGTAATCAAGGGAGATACCAAACATGATGATTATATCAACCACGCTGTTGCAAATGGCCTTACCAATGTATCGCTTAAGTTTAACAAGCCAGTAGCCTTTGGTTTGGTTACAACCAATAACCTGGAGCAGGCGCTGGATAGGGCAGGCGGTAAGCATGGCAATAAAGGTGTTGAGGCTGCTGCTGCCGTTATAGGTATGCTGAGCTTCTAAAGTATAAAAGCATCGTCAGCCTTTCAGCATAAACTTGCCGCTGCTGTGCAGGTAAGTCATAAACTATACTTAATTGGTATTCTGTTGTTTCTCCTGCTAAACATTAGCTACAGACTATGAGGCGCTTATCAGAGAGAAAAAATTGTTAAATAATGCACATAGATAGTAAAGTATTAAGAATACTCTTATTTTTGCAGCAATTTTAGCACCCTTGTTAGTATAGCATGGTTTGTGGCTAAGATTTTGACAGTACTAATATGAACTAAACTTTAGCTGTTTAGCTGGTGTTATGCCGCTAAGGGTCAAACTTTTGGTTCAACATAACCTAAGGCTTAAACTATATTACAGTTCTAAAAGAGCACCATGAATACAAACGAAGAGAGACAGCGATATTCCAAAGAAGACCTTGCTGAGTTCGAAGAGATTATCCAGGAGAAGTTGACGAATGCGCGCAAAGAAGTGACTTTTATCAAAGAAACCCTTAGCCGCCGTAATGATTCTGGTACTGATAACACAGCATCATCGTCAAAAGTGTTAGAAGACGGTGCCGATACTGCCGAAAAGGAAAGCATGAACCAATTAGCTTCACGCCAGATGAAGTTTATCCAACAGTTGGAGAATGCCCTGATTCGTATCAAGAATGGCACGTATGGTGTTTGCATTGTAACAGGCAAGCTTATCCCAAAAGAAAGACTGCGTGCAGTGCCGCACACACAACACTCTATTGAAGCAAAACTTCAGCGTAACGATTAGTACTATTACCCCTTGGATATACTGCAAAACCACATTCAGGCACTTGTTTTCTGTGCCCAGTCGCCCATAAGCATTGAGGAAATCCAGCGTTGCCTACAGGAATCGCTTGGAATGGAGGAGATTTTAGTGAGTGATGTGCTGGAGGCCGTGGAGGCAATAAACGAGTTGCTGGCTGAGCAGAACTTCGCTTTCCAGATATACGCTATTGGTGGAGGTTACCAGTTCCTGACCAAGCCGGTTTACCAGGAGACGGTAAGCACCTACTTAAAACATAAGTCAAAGAAAAAGCTGTCAGCGTCTTCTCTGGAGACGCTGGCAATTATTGCCTATAAGCAGCCTGTAACCAGAAGCCAGGTAGAGCAGATCCGTGGCGTAGGCTGCGATTATGCCATTCATAAGCTGCTGGAAAAAGAGCTGATTGAAATTAAAGGCAAGGCCGAGACTATTGGGAGGCCAGTGCTTTATGGTACGTCCCAAAAGTTTATGGATTACTTCGGCATCAACCACATCAAAGATCTTCCGCAACTAAAAGATTTCGCCACAGAGGAAAACACCATTGGCGAATCTGCCGATTGAGCTTGGTACGCCCGTACAAGTATAAGTGAACTATAGTCTTACATTATCCATTATTACTGCACAACCAAGGTACAGTAGCGATACTGCATCGATAACTAAATAGCAATGGCAAAATTTAACGAAAGACCTGACCGCGACAATGCGGGCGCAGGCAGAAGAGGCGCTGATAGAGACCGCTCTGACAGGCCGAACAACGATCGCGGAGAAAAGAAAATCTTTAACAGAAGAGATAAATACGAAAAACCTGAAGAGGGCCGTGAGCGCCGCTCTTTTGGTGACAGAGACAATAACAGAAGAGATGACCGTAAACCTTTCAACGCCGACAAGCGTGAAGGAGGCGAGCGTCGCCCGTTTAATTCAGACAGACGCGAGGGTGGAGAACGCCGTCCTGCAGGAGATAGACGTGAAGGAGGAGAACGTCGCTCGTTTAACGCTGACAGAAGTGAGGGTGGCGAAAGACGCTCTTATGGCGACAGAAGAGAAGGTAACGATAGAAGAGAAGGCGGTGAGCGCCGTTCGTATAGCCCTGGCAGACAGCAAGACGCTGGTGAAAGACGCTCGTTTGGCGGCGACAGACGTGAGGGAGGCGAAAAGCGCCCTTACAGTGGCGACAGAAGAGAAGGTGGCGAGCGTCGTTCTTTCAACACAGAAAGACCGGATAGAAGAGATGCTGATAAAAGAGGTTTTAACGCTGACAGAAGAGATGACAGCCGCGGAGGCGATCGTCGTGAAGGAGGCGAAAGGCGTTCATTTAGTGGCGATAGAGCACAAGAAAGTGAGCGCCGCTCTTATGGTGGTGACAGAGCTGAAGGAGGAGAGAGACGCTCATTTGGTGGCGGAGAAAGAAGAGAAGGAGGAGAACGCCGCACATTTAACAGCGACCGCCCACGCCGGGAAGATGGAGAGCGCCGCAGCTACGGAAACGATAGACCTGACAGCCGCAGAGGCGGGGAAGGCAGGGATAATGACCGTCGCTTCAGCCGTGAAGGCAAGCCAGGCTTTGGCGACAAACGCGCTAACTCCAGAGAGCACAGAGGTGATGACAGAGCGAAAAGCTTTGGACGTTCTGATGATCGCTTCAACAAAGGTGAAGAGCCTAAAACTCCGGATTACAACCTGAACCGCTATAAAAATAACCCGCGCGTAAAGAAAACAAGCCGTACTGGCGAGGAGGAGGATGGAACTATCCGCTTGAACCGTTATATCGCTAATGCAGGCGTTTGTTCTCGCCGTGAAGCAGATGTATTGATTGAGTCTGGTGAGATTAAGGTAAACGGCGAAGTAGTGACAGAGATGGGCTACAAAGTACAGCCTACCGATAATGTTCACTATGGCAAAAAGCTCCTGAGCCGTGAGAAGTTAGTATATGTCTTGCTGAACAAGCCGAAAGACTTCCTGACAACCACGGATGACCCGGAAGGGCGTAAAACAGTAATGAGCTTAGTGGCCAACGCCTCTAAAGAACGGATCTTCCCGGTTGGCCGCCTTGATAGGAATACAACAGGCCTGTTGCTTTTCACGAACGATGGCGAACTGGCGCAAAAGCTAACGCATCCATCAAACGAGATCAAAAAGATTTACCAGGTAGAGTTAGATAAGCCGCTTACCAAAGCTGATTTTCAGAAAATTACCGAAGGTATAGAGCTGGAGGATGGAAAAGCTGAGGTAGATGACGTGGCTATTTTGGGTGAGTCTAACAAGTTTGTAGGTATGGAAATACATATCGGACGTAACCGGATTGTGCGTCGTATTTTTGAGCACCTGGGCTATGATGTAGTAACGTTGGATCGCGTACAGTATGCAGGTCTTACTAAAAAAGACGTATCAAGAGGCGACTGGCGTTACCTGACAGAAAAAGAGGTAATCCAGCTGAAGTACTTTATGTAGTATATGCGCAACCTGGCCATTGATATTGGTAATACCGGCACAAAGTATGGCATCTTCGAAGAAGGTGCTTTGGTAGAACAGGGGTACTTTGAAGGGCAGCAACAGCTGCCTCAGGTACTGCTAAACCAAACCTTTGCAAATGCCATAGTTGCCTCGGTGGCTACGAGTGCACAAAGTATAAAGGAGAGGCTGCTTGTGAGCGGTAAGCTGTTAGAGCTTACACCACAGGCAGCCTTGCCTGTTTACAACCTGTACAAGACGCCGCAAACCCTTGGAGCCGATAGAATAGCAGCTGCCGTGGGAGCTAACTACCTGTTCCCGAACCGTAACTGCTTAGTGTTTGATGCCGGTACCTGTATCACGCATGATTTTGTAGATGCGGCGGCACAATACCATGGTGGCGGTATTGCGCCAGGCCTGAACATGAAATTCAAAGCGCTGCATACTTTTACAGAAAGGCTGCCGTTAGTACAGCAAAATGAAAAAAGTTTTCCGCTTACCGGTCAAAGCACCCAAGAGTCTATTTTAAGTGGTGTGTTAGCTGGAAGCGTGGCCGAACTCAACGGTCTGATTCAATTATACAGCGAAAAAGCAACTGATTTGGTGGTTATACTTTGCGGGGGTGATGCAGGATTTTTTGAAAGTAACTTAAAAGGACGCATCTTTGTAATTCCTGAATTGGTCTTGATCGGGCTTCACAGAATATTGACACATAATGTATAAGACATTCCGAATACTGCTAGGCTTCGCCGCGCTTTGTATAACGCATGCCACGCAGGCGCAGCTTATCAGCAATACACCCTACTCCCGCTACGGTATAGGCGAAATGAACGATTATCTGGGTAGTATACGTAGCGCAGGCATGGCTGGTACCGGCATTAGTGCGGGCAACAGCTATCAGGCGAATATTACTAACCCTGCCTTGCTATACTATAACAGCATCACCAACTTCGATATAAGCGGTGCAGGCCAGTTGAAAACCCTGAAGAGTTCAACAGCTTCTCAGCGCGATGGCAATGGTAACCTCTATAACCTGTCTTTGGTAGTTCCGATCTCTAAAAGATGGAGCTCAGCTGTAGGTGTTCGTCCTTTGTCAACAATCAATTATGAGATAAATGCATCTTCTGCGGTAGAAGGAAATCCTTTGGCTACCATCGAGCGGCAGTACACTGGTGAAGGTGGCTTGTCTGAAGCATATTTTGCACATGGGGTCAGGTTATTTGGCGGCCTTACAGTAGGAGGTAGCGCATCTTATATTTTCGGAAACACGATTTCCGAAACCTCAAGTACTGTAGTAGATTCAGAGCAGCTAACTGACCGTACCCGCATTGTTCAGATCGACCGCACCACATACCGCGACTTCCTGTTCCGTGCAGGTGTTAATTACAGGCAGAAGCTAAAGGATAAGTTGTTTTTAAGTGCCGGTGGTACTTATAGCTTTGCTGCGAAACTGGATGCCGAACGGGATATAACCTATGAGCGCCGTTCTCAGGATGATAACTTATTAGCAAGCCCGGTAGCAGACGAAGATACCCTAAGCGGCACTATTTCTTTGCCAGCTAACTGGCGTGCCGGTATCAGTTTAGATAATGGATCTAATTTCACTGTATCAGCTGAATTTTCTACCTACGAGTGGTCTAAATTCAAGAGTTTTGATGGCCGCAATGATAACCTGAAAGATAGTTATAGAGCAGCTCTGGGTGCAGAATATACTCCAAATGCTAACGCTATTGACAGCTACTTTAAGCGTGTAACCTATCGTGGCGGCGTGTATTACAACGATACACAGTTTCAGCTTAATGGGCAGGATATAAAAGATAAAGGCGTGACAGCAGGCTTTACCCTGCCTGTTGGCCGCGGTACAATTTACGACCTGTACCTGATGAACATATCTCTCGGTTATGGCCAGCGTGGCACAACTGATGCAGGGCTAATTAAAGAAGACTACTTTCAGTTTGGGCTGGGCTTTACGGTGAACAGCCGTTGGTTCCTGAAGCGCCGTATGGAGTAGCAGACAGCTGAACAAAGTATAAAGGCCGTTCTTAGAGCGGCCTTTTTTATGATAGCTACTGCCAGTATTACAGGTGTGCCGCAATGAGCACAAAATTTGCTACCTTCACAGTAAACGGTTTATTGATAAAGATGCGAAACGGATGGTTAGCCGCACTGATGCTTGTATTCCTCATCATTGGTTCTGGCTGCGAAAGAGAGTTGAAAGACCCTGATAAGGAGGTGAAGTATGATGGCCCTACGATGGAGAACCATGATGTGACAACCCTTTACAGCGACTCAGCTAAACTGGTTACAAAAATACAGGCACCCGTTCAGCAGGAGTTTGAAACAGGTGACAGGGTTTTTCCAAAAGGTTTTTATGTAGAGTTTTTTAATGCGCAGGGGGAGTTGGAGTCTACCTTGCGTGGTAACTACGGAAAGCAGGAGCCCGGGAGCAACCTATACATTGCCAGGGGTAATGTGGTGGTAAACAACCTGAAAAAGCAGGAAAAGCTGGAGACAGAAGAATTATACTGGAATAGGAACAAAGCAAAGGTATACACAGACAAGTTTGTGATTTTTACCACAGCAGAGCAAAGGCTTACAGGTACTGGCTTTACAGCCAACCAGGATTTGTCACGCTACTCTATCACGAAAGTAACCGGAGTTTTTAATTTTGAGGAAGAATGAACCAACGGCTCACATATATAATTCTGCTATCGCTGTCTTTTGTAGCGATGGTAGTAGGTGTACACCGTAGTATTGTAGAAGAGGATGTGATAGGAAATTACTGGCTGTTTATGGTTGGTTTTATCTTATACATGCTCTATCGCTACCGCAAAAAGAAGGATAGCGTCTAACATATTAAATCCCATGATTGACCCCAGTCAGATCATAGTGCTTTTAGCAGCCTTGCTTTTCTCTGCCTTTTTCTCGGGTATAGAAATGGCATTTATGGCCGCAAATAAAATTCAGATTGAGCTTAGCGAAAAAAACGGTGTGCTTTCGGGGCGCATTTTAGGTTTTCTGCTTAAGCGGCCTGCCAGGTTGCTTGGAACCGTTCTTATTGGCAATACGCTGGCGCTGGTATTATATGGCTTTACCATTGCAGCCATACTAAACCAGCTACTTACGCACTTCCTGCCTGAGACACTACAGATCACTTTCCTTATACTGGTACTACAGGTATTTATCGCATCTGTGATAGTGTTGCTAACAGCAGAGTTTCTGCCACGCAGCTTATTTGCCATCAACCCAAACAAGATGCTGCAGGTGCTGGCGGTGCCGATTTTGCTGCTTTACTTTCTGCTTTGGCCGGTAGTGTACCTGATTGTTTTCTTAAGTAAAAGCGTGGCCGAGAAGGTGTTTAAGATTGAGTTTTCTGAAGACAAACCAGTATTTGGGTTCACAGACCTTAACGCCTTTATCAAAAACAGGCTGTACCACCCTGAGCAGCAATTTGCTCCGGAAGTAGATCCGGAAATATTTCATAACGTGCTGGAGTTTAAAACAACTAAGGTGCGGGAGTGCATGGTGCCCCGGACAGAAATAGAAGCTGTAGATGTAGAAGCCTCTGTTGAGGAGCTACGGGAGGCTTTTACGAGTACCGGGCATTCTAAAATATTAGTATACGAAGCCAGTATTGACAACATTGTAGGGTATTGCCACCAGCTGGCTATGTTCAGGCAGCCTAAAAGTATAGGTGAAATTTTGTCGCCTGTGAGCATGGTGCCTGAGAGTATGCTGGCGAGTGAGCTGTTTGTGAAGTTTGTAGCAGAGCATCGGAGTGTGGCAGTAGTAGTCGACGAATTTGGAGGTACTTCTGGCATTGTTACTGTAGAGGATGTGATAGAGGAGATTTTTGGTGAGATACAGGATGAGTACGATATAAACAAAGGGCTTTTGGAGCAGGTAGTGCCTGATAAAGGCATCTATATATTAAGTGCCCGCCACGAAATAGACTACCTGAAAGAAAAATACGACCTGGAATTGCCGGAGGGAGACTATGAAACGCTGGGAGGCCTTTTCTTTTCGGCGTTCGGAGAGATACCGCAACCAGGAGACAAGGTACGGGTTTCCCCTTTCGAGATTACGGTACTTACCATGGATGAGAACCGCATAGATGCCGTGAAGCTAACGAAAACTACAGACTTTCAGGTAGATGCTAAAGGCTAAACTATAGTACAAAAATTTTGAATTTTAGCGCGATTAACCTTATTTTGCACAATCCTTTTATAAGTTAAATAAAGAATGGCATTAATTAACAAGATTAGAGAGAAGTCTGGTTGGGCTGTAGGCGTCATTGCCATAGGTCTTGGTGTCTTCATAGTAGGTGGTGACCTGCTTGGGCCAAACTCAAGGCTGCTGGGGAACGATGCAAATACTGTAGGCGAAATAGCCGGTGAAGAAATCGATTACCAGGAGTTCGATGCTGTTTTGCAGCAGGTAAAAGCAGACTACGAAGGTCGTGTGGGCCGTGCAGCAAACGAAGGCGAACTGGTGATGCTGCGAGAGCAGGCATGGAACCAGCTAATCTTTAAGATTGCCCTTCAGAAAGAATATGATCGTCTGGGGCTAACTGTAACAGAGGAAGAGCTTGCAGACATGGTACAGGGAAACAACATTCACCCTGCTGTTCTTCAGGCGTTCACCAATCCTCAGACGGGCGAGTTTGACCGCAACCAGGTGGTGCAGTACCTGCAGAACCTGGATCAAACAGGAACACGGCCAATGTGGGTTAACTTTGAGCAGAGCATCGCATCAGACCGTCTGCAAAGCAAGTATGCTAACTTGTTGAGCAAAACTGTTTATGTTACAGACGCTGAAGCTAAAAATTATTACAAAGCGCAAAACGCAGCAGCTAGCATGAAAGTGCTGTTCGTGCCTTACTTTACACTGGCAGATTCTGCCGTAACTGTAACAGATGCACAATTAAACGACTATTACAACCGGAACAAGGAGCTTTACAAAGTTGAAGCTGGCCGTACAATAGAATTCGTGACGATTCCAGTAGCAGCGTCTAAAGAAGATAGCACCTACTATCAGGAAGAAATCACGACCATTACACAGCAATTTGCAAGCGCTACAAACGATTCGGCATTTGTGAATGCTAACTCTGATGTGCCTTACAATGGCACATACCGCACGCCGGGCGAGTTGCCTGAGCAACTGCGCAAGCAACTACCGTTGCAGGAAGGTAAAGTTTACGGGCCTTTCTCTAGCAACGGCACAGTAGCCTTGTTTAAGGTAGTGGATGCTAAAAACTCAGACAAAAGCGCTGCAAGAGCAAGCCATATCCTGATCAGACCAGAAAATGATACACCAGAGGCAAAAGCTGCTGCTAAAGAGAAAGCACAGGGTGTGTTAAACCAAATCAAAGGCGGTGCAAACTTTGCTCAGTTAGCTGCGCAACATGGTTCTGATGGAACTGCTTCTAATGGTGGTGACCTGGGCTGGTTCCCGGAAGGCCAAATGGTGCCTGCTTTCGAGAAAGCAATCTTTGGTTTTGAAGGTGCTGGCTTGCTGCCAAACCTGGTAGAGACAGAGTACGGTTTCCATATAGTGAAGGTAACAGAGCCTAAAACAAACATTAGCTATAAAATTGCAGCTGTACAGCGTGCTGTTGAGCCAAGCGAGACTACGCGTGATGCAGCTTATGCGGTAGCTGATGAGCTGGCAGGCACAAGCGGTAATGCAGATGAATTCCGTGCAACGGTAGCTCAAAACAAGCAACTGGTTAAAGAAGAGGCGGCTAACATTGGTAAAAACCAGGTGTTGGTAAACAACCTTTCTAATGCCCGCGAACTGGTACGCTGGATGTATGCCAAGGATACAGATGTGAATGATGTCTCTCCGGTGTTTGAAATCAACGATCAGTTTGTTGTAGCAACCTTAACTGGAAAGCGTGAGAAAGGCTATGCTTCCGTAGAAAATGTGCGTGATGAGCTAACAGCCGCTGTGCGTAGCGAGGTGAAGGCAAAGCAGATCATCGAAAAACTGAATGGTAAGAAAGGCACCCTAGAGCAGATTGCCGCTGCTTATGGTCCGGATGCCATGGTAAAATCAGCTGATAATGTAACATTCGCTTCTGCCGCTATACCAGGTTTGGGAGTAGAGCCAGTGGCAGTTGGTAAAGCTTTTGGCCTGAAGCCTGGTGCTCGTACAGCTCCTTTCGAAGGACAGGGCGGAGTACTGGTGGTAGAGTTAACAAGTATGAATGCAGCTCCGGAAATCAACGACTTCGCTAACGTTAAAGAGCAAATGCGCTCAACGCTTAGTGGCCGTGCCGAAAGCAACGCCTTCGAAGCAATCAAAGAAAAATCTGAAATCGTAGATAACCGCGTACGCTTCTTCTAAGCCAGTCGGTTTATCTATACTTTAATAAAAAAGAGCCACTCCCCAAAGGAGTGGCTCTTTTTTATTAAACCGGCCTTGGTTCATATCTAGAGTAATTTCCTAAAGCAAACCTTCATGATGAGCAGCAGGCATAGGTAGATTTGTACTTATCTATATACGTCAGGGGCGTGTGAGGCAAGCATCCGTGGCGGCATATATCAAAACCCCAATCACAAAATCAAACTGATTTAGTATATTAATAGTTAAGGAAGAAGCATATAATAAATTGCGTGCCTCTCGTTTTACATAAGCTATGCGGAAAAAGATATTTTACACCTTGCTGCTATCATTGATGGTGCTTTTAGTAGCTCCTGCGGCCACAGCACAGCAGCAGGATTTGCAGCTGGCACGGGAGTATTACAGCCAGGGAGATTATGAAAAAGCAACAGAGTTGTATAGCAAGCTGATAAACAACGATAGGCTTTTTCATGCGGTGTACCCTGATTACCTGAAAACGCTTTTAGCCCAGCGCAACTACAAAGAAGCGGAGAAGCTAGTAAAGAAAACGATGAAACGCTATCCCGGAAATCTGAATTTTGAGGTAGACATGGGGCTGGTATATCAGGCTTCCGGTGATAAAGCTGCTGCCGAAAAGCAGTTCAGCAAACTATTGGAAGGCGTAAAGCCAGAGGAGGTAATTGTGCTGGCCAGCGTGTTTATGCAAAATGATCTTTTCGACCTTGCTGAACGGGCATACCTGCGGGGACGGCAGCTCAGTGGCGATCCTTCGTCTTACAGCCAGCCACTTATTGCGCTCTACTCATACCGCCAGAAAATCGAAAAGCTTATACCTGAAGTATTAAACTTACTACAGACAAATGAAAGCGAGTTAGGCTATGTGCAGAGCCGCTTGCAGAACTCCCTACAAGAAGAAAAAAACTCCAACCAACTGGAGAATGAACTGATTGTGCGGGTGCAGCAGCAACCGGATAAGGTGGCATACAGCGAAATGCTTATCTGGCTGTATATACAACGCAAAGACTTTTACAGTGCTTTGATGCAGGCCCGCGCAGTAGACAAGCGCACACGCAGTGGAGGTACACGTGTGATGGATTTAGGAGGTATCAGCTTGAAAAATAAAGACTATCAGGGGGCTATAGAAGCCTATGAGTATATGGTGAAGGAGTATCCGGACGGGCCCTATGCCATGATAGCAAGGCAGCGGCTGATCAATGCACGTGAGCTGCAGGTGCAGAATACTTTCCCGATAAACCAGGAGAAGATACAGGCGCTTATTGCTGATTACAATGCGCTGCTAAACGAGGTAGGCCGTCGCCCCGAGACGGTGGAAGTACTGCAGCACATGGCAGGCTTATACGCTTTTTACCTGGATGATAAAAGTAAAGCCATTACGCTGCTACAGGAGTCTATTGCCATGCCACGTGCTGATCCAGGCATGGTAGCAGAAAGCAAACTCACTTTGGGGGATATTTACCTGCTGAAGGGAGAGCCGTGGGAGAGTACGCTGTTATACTCGCAGGTTGAGAAATCACATAAAGAAACTACTTTAGGGCATGAGGCCAAGCTGCGTAATGCTCGGTTAAATTACTATAAAGGAGACTTCGAACTGGCGCAAGCACACTTGGATATTTTGAAACTGGCAACAAGCCGCGAAATAGCCAATGATGCTATGGAGCTAAGCCTGTTGATAACAGACAATACCGGTTTAGATACATCCACGGTGGCTATGGAAGAATATGCTGCTATTGACCTGCTCATTTTCCAGAACAAGCAGCAGGAGGCGCTAGCATCGCTGGATAATATGTTGCAGGAGTATCCTGGGCATAGCCTTACAGACGAGATATACTTTCAGAAGGCAAAGATCTATGAACGCATCGGAGATTTTACAAATGCAGTAGAGAGCCTGCAAAAGATAACAGCCAACCCACAATACGATATCTTGAGCGATGATGCTCTTTATAGGATGGCTTATATACTGGAAGAGAATCTGGGGGAAAAGGACAAGGCGCAGCAGTTGTACAACGAGCTTCTGGTAAAGCACCAAGGCAGTATTTATGCGGCTGACGCCCGAAAACGGTTTCGCAAGTTGCGCGGAGACAAGCTGAACTAAGAGCGCTTCGCAGGATTAGAAATGATTGGCTAAAGGATTCCTCATTGTTCCTGTAAATCCATCAAGCCAAGTGCTAATTTGATCGAGCATTGGTTTCAGGGTTAATAGCGTGCCGTGCAGAAAAGTCCTGTGTCTTAATTTATACTTAGCCAAAAAACACAATCAGAATAAGAATAAAAAGTATAAAGAACCCATACATGATCAGGTCCAGGGAATAATTTTTATACTTTTCAAAAAGCCTTCTGAATCGTTTCATTGTTAATCCTGTTGTACACGACAAAAGTACGAAATTAACTGCGAAGGTGTAAAGGCATCTAAACCCAGCGACTCAAAATCCTGCCAAAATAGCTACCTTTGCAGATCAAATCAGCAGCTTATCAGAAGTATATGGAGAAAAGGTGGGTTATAAGCCAAGAGGCGCCAGCAAAGGTTGTAGAACAGTTGGCAGAACAGCTAAAAGTTAGTACAACCCTTACCAGCATACTTTGCCAACGCGGTATCTGTACCTACGAAGAAGCCAAACACTTTTTTCGGCCCTCACTGCAAGACCTGCACGATCCCTTTCTGATGAAGGACATGGACCGTGCCGTGAACCGCCTGAACGAAGCCCTGCACCGCAATGAGAAGATCCTGGTTTATGGCGATTATGATGTAGACGGTACTACCTCTGTGGCGCTTATGTATGGCTTTCTGCGCAACTATACTTCTAACATTGATTTTTACATCCCGGACAGGTATAAAGAAGGCTATGGCGTATCAAGCCAGGGCATTGAATGGGCGGCTGAGAATAACTTCACGCTCATTATTAGCCTGGACTGCGGCATTAAATCAGCTGATAAGGTAGCCCTTGCTTCCAGCCTTGGCATAGACTTCGTCATCTGCGATCACCATTTGCCAGACGATGATGTACCGCAGGCTGTAGCCGTGCTGGATCCTAAGAGAGTGGATTGCCCTTACCCATACAAAGAGTTATCAGGTTGTGGAGTGGGCTTTAAATTGCTGCAGGCCTTTTGTTTTCAGAATGATATTGACCAGGCAGAAGTATACAAGCTGCTGGACCTGCTGGTAGTAAGTATAGCAGCCGATATTGTGCCTATAACCGGTGAAAACCGGATTATGGCCTATTTTGGCTTAGAGCACCTGAATGGCCCGCAACAAATGCGCCCGGGATTGGATGCCTTAAAGGATCTGGCTGATTTAAAAGGCGAGATGGATATTACCAGCATCGTGTTTGGTTTTGCGCCACGCATAAATGCCGCTGGCCGTATGGGCGATGCCAAGAATTCGGTGCGGATGCTGCTGGCCCAGACAAAAGAGGAGGCGCACAAGATGGCTGGTATCATAAACGAATCAAATAAAGAGCGCCGCAGCCAGGATACCAGCATCACCAAAGAAGCCTTACAAATGATTCAGGAAGATGATTTCCTGAAGACCTCCAACTCTACAGTGCTGTATAACGAGAACTGGCATAAAGGTGTGATCGGTATCGTGGCATCGCGCTGCATTGAGCATTATTATCGGCCTACCATCATACTTACCCACTCTAACGGCAAGGCTTCGGGCTCAGCCAGATCAGTGCACGGGTTTAACGTGCATAGCGCGATAGAGAGCTGCTCAGACCTGTTAGAGCAGTTTGGAGGCCATATGTATGCGGCAGGCTTAACCTTGCCTGTAGAGAACGTACAGGCGTTTAGAGAGCGCTTTGAGAAAGTAGTCGCCAATACCATTACTGCAGAGCAAAAAATCCCTCAGATAGAGATTGACGCGCCAATTCAGCTAAAACAGATCACACGTAACTTCTATAACATTATCCGCCAGATGGAACCATTTGGGCCGGGCAACATGCGGCCGGTGTTTATGTCGGAGGGAGTGTATGACACGGGCAGCATGCGTATAGTGGGTGATACGCACTTAAAGCTGCGCCTGACACAAGATAATTATCACACAATAGACGCTATTGGCTTTGGCCTCGGCGAATACTATCATGATATCAAGGATGGAGTTCCGTTTGATGTATGCTATACTATTGAGGAAAATATATACAGAGGAGTAATTACGCTACAGCTGCGGATTAAAGATATTCGACTTAAATAGCAAAAGGCTCCTGCTAAAGGAGCCTTTTGCTATTTAAGAGAAAGAAGAGCTTCATGACTACTTCTTTATTTTCGACTTGGAAGCTAGCAGTATACTAGTGCAAGCAGATTGTTAGCAACCTATATTCAAAACTGTCACATCTAAGGCAGCGGCTGCATGTGTTTCAGCTGTTTAAGCGGACTCGTTAAATCAGCGTGTGCAGTTAACTGGGGCAGGCACAGCGAGCTTAGCTGCTCGAAATCTCCGGCAAAAAAATTGATGTCTACGGCTGAGTTGATGCCTGCAATAGCGCCTCTGTCTGTATACTGCCAAAACATCCAACTATCGGTATGGTGAATATCAGGTTTGTTATCGCTGTAGCGGGCAATCCAGAAGTGGTAGTCTTGGAAGTGCCCTTGCAGGTAACGGCGGTAGTAGTTTTGGCTCGTATATATAATAGGCCGCACACCGTAATGAGCCGTTACGGCCTCCAGCCACACTTTCACATCTTTGCGCAGCTTATCGGCAGGTATTTTAGGGTCTGTAATTTCCAGGTCAAGTACAGGAGGTAAATCTCCGGCCTCGAGTGTAACAGTGCTGGTAAAAAGCTTAATCTGATCTAGTACCGGTGCTTCAGGCTTGTAAAAATGATAAGCTCCACGCTTGATGCCATGCCGCTTGGTCTCTTCCCAGTTACGGGCAAAGTATGGGTCAAGCCTGAAATCCCCTTGTGTGGCTTTCACAAAAGCAAAAGACACCTCAGAATCACGAACCTGCGCCCAATCAACTTCCTTCTGCCATCTCGATACATCAATGCCACGCAGTGTTGTGGTGGTGCTGTTATTAGACGCAACAGCTTTGGGATTATTATTATCTGTATCTGCGTAACCTGGTGTTACTCCAAGCACAGAAGTATACAGCAGCAAACCAGACAGAACAAACTTCTGGCAAGCTGAAAATAGTACAGTAAACGGCATAGGCTAAAGTTGTATAATTAAGCGTGTTACAAATTAAATATAATAACAGCATTAGTCAAGTGCAGAAAGTAAGTATTATATACTTTGTTGAATTAATGTAATAGAATATTTCCAATATAATTAGAAAGTCCAGGCATATAGGTAATGGCTGGCACATACGTTGCAGGATGCCTGCTTTATGTGTAATTTAGCAACGATGATACTGAAAGCAGAACACCTGATAAAGAGGTATAAATCCCGCACTGTTGTAAACGACGTGAGTGTGGAGGTAAACCAAGGAGAGATTGTGGGTTTGCTGGGCCCCAACGGAGCCGGCAAAACTACCTCGTTCTATATGATTGTGGGGTTGGTAAAGCCGAACGAAGGTAGAATTTACCTTGATAAGGAAGACATAACCGATCTGCCCATGTATAAGCGAGCCACTCGGGGAGTAGGTTACCTGGCGCAGGAGGCTTCTGTTTTCAGGCAGTTAACGGTGGAAGAGAACATTTTATCGGTACTGGAAATGACCAACCTGCCTAAGAAGGCACAATATCAGAAGGTGGAGGAGTTGCTGGAGGAGTTCTCGCTTACGCATGTGAGAAAGAACAAGGGGATTGTATTGTCAGGTGGAGAGCGCCGCCGCACTGAAATTGCGCGTGCCCTGGCCGTAGATCCTAAATTCGTGTTGCTGGATGAGCCTTTTGCTGGTGTAGACCCTATTGCTGTAGAGGAAATTCAGTCGATTGTAGCTAAGCTGAAGAATAAAAATATTGGTATCCTCATTACCGATCACAACGTAAACGAGACGCTTTCTATCACTGATCGTGCTTATCTGCTGTTTGAGGGCAAAATTCTCAAAGCTGGCACCGCCGAAGAATTAGCTGCTGATGAGCAGGTGCGCCGTGTATACTTAGGTAAGCACTTTGAGCTTAAGCGTAAAGTTTAACATTGTTATAGCACTTTGGTTGTATCGGAATAGCTGAAGCCAACCTTTGAGAGAAGCCAATGCTATACTTGAAGTATAGCATTGGCTTCTCTCAAAGCGTTCAATGTTATTTGCTTCAGCTCAGGAATAAGAAGAGGGCAGTACTGCATCGGTCAATTCTTTATCACACCAGTGAAAAGATATGAAAACAGAAATATAGCACTACCACAGGGAAGGAAGATAAGCAGAAAAATACTTATTTTGCACAAGTTCCCAATCTGATTAGTGATTTTGGAAGTTGAGTGACGGTCGTTGCTTATAAGGTGTAGAAATCAGGAAATAGTAGCCATCAGCTATAAGGAATCAAATTGGAAATAATCAATTCTATCATAACGTGGGTAATGCAGAAACGGATCCATGACATAGATCTGTTTCGGAAATACCCGCATGAGGTGCAGTTAGAGCTGTTCCAGAACCTGATTACCAAGGCAAAGCATACAGAATGGGGCAAACAGTACGGTTATGGTGAAAACCTGTCTGTGCGGGAGTTTCAGGAGCGTGTGCCTATCAGCACTTACGAAGATCTGTATCCTTACTTTGAGCGGGTAATGAAGGGGGAGCAAAACCTGCTGTGGCCAAGTAAAATTGAATGGTTTGCCAAATCGTCTGGCACTACCAATGCCCGCAGCAAGTTTATACCGGTTAGCCCTGAGTCTTTGGAGGATTGCCATTATAAGGGTGGGAAAGACATGCTTTCTATCTATGTAAATCTTTACCCTGACACGAAGCTGTTTACGGGGAAAGGGTTATCGATAGGAGGAAGCCACCAGCCAAGTGAGTTTAATGCGAAGGTTTCCTGCGGCGATGTGTCTGCCGTTATCATGCAAAACCTGCCTATTTGGGCAGAAGCCATGCGAACGCCTCCTCTTAAAGTTGCCCTGATGGACAAGTGGGAGGAGAAGATAGAGAAGATGGTAGAGGTGACGCTGGATGAAAATGTAACAAGTATGAGCGGCGTGCCTACCTGGACTTATGTGCTGCTCAAGCGCATCCTGGAGGTAACCGGTAAGAGTAACATCTTGGAAGTATGGCCAAACCTGGAGCTGTTTACCCATGGCGCCGTAGCTTTTGGGCCTTACCGTCAGCTATTTAGGGAGATAATTCCGTATAATAAAATGAACTATTTAGAAGTGTATAATGCTTCTGAAGGGTTCTTCGGTATTCAGGATCAGGCAGGTACAGAAGATGAGATGTTGCTGATGCTGGATTACGGGGTCTACTATGAGTTTATTCCGATGGATCAGTTTGATGAGGAGATGCCTCATACCCTGACCCTGGATCAGGTGGAGCTAGGAAAGAACTATGCACTTGTTATCTCAACCAATGCTGGCTTGTGGCGCTATAAAATTGGCGATACAGTTCGTTTTACCAGCCTTAGCCCTTACCGCATCAAAATATCTGGCCGAACAAAGCATTTTATAAATGCTTTTGGCGAAGAGGTAATTGTAGAGAATGCCGAGGCTGCCGTAATAAGCGCCTGTAAAGCCACTGGTGCTGTAATTTCTAACTTTACAGCTGCTCCGGTATACATGGAGAGTGGCAAGCGGGGCTGCCATGAGTGGCTGATAGAGTTTGAGAAGGATCCGGATCAGCTGGATACTTTTAAGCAAGTGCTGGACGAGACACTGCGCGAGGTAAATTCAGATTACGACGCCAAACGACAGAACGACCTTGCATTACAGGCTCCTGTTGTACATGCCGTGCCAAAAGGTACTTTCATGAACTGGCTCCGTCACAAAGGTAAGTTAGGCGGGCAAAATAAGGTGCCCCGCCTAAGCAACACACGTGAGTACCTGGAGGAGATTATGAAAGTTAGTAACATATAGTATCAGAGGGATTTGTGTTAATAGTAAAACAACTTAATAGATGAGCATAAAAGGCTTCCTACAAGATTTAAATGAGGTTTTCAAAGAAAACGAGGAAGAAAAAAGAAAGCGGGAAGAGGTTGTAAAGCAGAAAGAAAAAGAAAAGAAAGAATTCTTTGAACTGTACAGCAACATCTATAATGACGGTATTGTAAAGAAGGTAAAGAAGATTGAGAAGGAGCTTAAAAACGACTTCAAAATCAGGTACAAAAAGGGACCGGAAAAACCATCTTTCAATACCTTAGAAGGCAGTCTGACGTTTCAGCCAAAGTTCGTAACAGATGTGTATGAAATAAAGATAATGGTACAGGGGCAGTTCAAAGATAAAACCCTGGTGGTTTTAGGAAATGCTACTTATCGGCTGAATGCTAAACACAAAGGCGCTACAGAGGTCTTTAAAGATAAGATAGAACTGTTCGACCCAGAGCAAACAGAAGATTTTATCACTAAAATACTGCGTTACTTCTTTATTGAACGATAGCTAAACACAAGCCCATCAAGTATAAACCTTGGTGGGCTTGTGTTCCAGGGCTGCTATTCCATAAAGCTGCTAAAGAAACCACCTTCTTTATTGGCATTCTCGCCTTTGGGCATTAGAGCTTCTATCAGCTTCTTAACCGGCATTGATTGTAGCCATACCCGGCCAGTACCCCGCAGTGTAGCCAGGAACAGTCCTTCTCCACCAAATATCATCGATTTAAGCCCTCCGGCACGCTGCACGCTAAAATCTATACCTTCTTCAAAAGCAACCACGCAGCCTGTATCAACGCGCAGGGTCTGGTTATTTAGCTGTTTCTCTACAATAGTGCCGCCTGCATGCACAAAAGCCAATCCATCGCCCTGCATTCGCTGTAGTATAAAGCCTTCGCCTCCAAAAAAGCCGGAGCCAAGGCGCTGGTTAAAGTGTATGCTGAGCTTAGTGCCTAATGCAGCTGCCAGAAAAGCATCTTTCTGAGTAATCAGGCTGTTGTTGCGTGTGGTGCTTAGGTCTATCGGCAGAATAGTGCCTGGGTACGGGGCAGAAAAAGCCACACGGCTTTTCCCGTAGCCACGGTGCGTAAAATGTGTCATAAACAGCGATTCGCCTGTTATCATGCGTGAGCCTGCCGAAACAAGTTTACCAAAAAAGCCTTGGCTCGGATTAGAGCCGTCGCCCATCTTGGCTTCAAAGTCAATACCGTCTTCCATGTATACCATGGCGCCAGCCTCTGCAATTACAGTTTCATTCTGGTCGAGCTCAATCTCCAGCACCTGAATGTCATTGCCAAAAATCTTGTAGTCAATTTCGTGTGAGTTTCTCATAGTGTGTAGGTATTATATAGTCAATAGAAATATAGTTAAATATAAACACAAAAGAGGCAGACTTAATGTATTAAGTCTGCCTCTTTTGCTCTGTTGCCGCTTTTGTGCTGCTAATCTTCTTCGTCATCCTCTGATGCCTTGCCTTTTTTTCGGCTTTCCTTTGGCAGGTTCTCTTCTTCCTCGTCATCAGAGGTTGAGGTTGTGTTTCGCACAAAGTCCTCATCTGTTTCCTCTGCCTCTTCTGTTTCCTCTACGTGATAGTCCTCTTCTTCTTCGCGTTTTGCTTTTTCAGCGGCATCTCGTTTTACAAGCTTTTTATCCTCTACATTCTGGTTCAGGAAATCGTTGATCTTATCAATGCTGTAGTTAGAGATAATCTCGCCATGTTCGTTTACCTTGATTTCAAAACCTTCTAAGTCTTTGTGTACACGAGACTTCTTTTTAGAGCTGTCGCTGTCTTTTTTATTTTTAGCCATGATATTTCTCGCTTTGTTATACTTTGCTTATAAGCAGCACAGCGTAAATAGTTTCAAACCGAGGAATGGCAGGCAACAAAAAAGGCCAGCCAACAGGCCAGCCTTTCTTTAGGTAATTATTAATTTGACTCCTTAAGCAGTAGCATAGCTACTTAGCTTTGAGATTGCGGTTTCTATGCGCTGAGCAGTTTCTTCTTTACCCAGTACTTCTATAATCTGCATCAGGTCGGGGCCTGCTTCGGCTCCGGTTACAGCAAGGCGAAGTGCCTGCATTACCTGCCCTATTTTCATGCCGTGGCGCTCCAGAATGCTATTCAGTAACTCCTTAACGGTATCTGCATTGATGTCTTGCAGCGATAACAGCTCGTTTTTAAAATCCTCAAAAACAGCAACAGACTGGCTATTCCACTTTTTAGACGCTACCTTCTCACTGTATTCAGTAGGGGCTACATAAAAATATTGTGCCTCCTTCCAGAAATCCTGCGGAAACGACACTCGTTCTTTCATCAAGCCCGCCACTTTCTCCGCTGTTTGGTGTGTGGTGGTGATATTGTGCTCCTTTAAAGCTTCCATCAGGTAACCGGCAAGCTCACTGTCTGGCTTTGCGCGGAGGTACTGCTCGTTAAACCAGCGTGCTTTCTGAATATCAAAGCGTGTACCTGATTTGCCGATACGCTCTACAGTGAATTCCTGAATCAGCTCATCCATAGAGAAAATCTCTTGCTGTGTGCCCGGGTTCCAGCCCAAGAAGGCAAGGAAGTTCACAAAGGCATCAGGTAAATAGCCGCTCTCACGGTATCCTGTAGATTTCTCGCCTGTGTTAGGGTCTACCCAGTGTAGTGGGAATACCGGGAAACCCAGCTTGTCACCATCTCGCTTGCTCAGCTTTCCGTTGCCATCCGGCTTTAACAGCAGGGGTAGGTGCGCAAACTGTGGCATGGTATCTTCCCAACCCAGGTAACGGTACAGCAGCACATGCAGCGGTGCGCTCGGCAGCCATTCCTCCCCACGTATCACGTGTGTGATTTTCATCAGGTGGTCATCCACAATGTTAGCCAAATGGTATGTTGGCATGCCATCTGATTTCATCAGCACTTTATCGTCAATGGCAGAAGAATGCACCATTACCCAGCCCCGGATCATGTCCTGCAAACGAACTTCTTCTTTGCGGGGCACCTTCAAGCGGATTACGTAAGGGTCGCCTGAATCAAGGCGACGCTTTACTTCATCCTCCGGCAGCGTGAGCGAGTTTTTCATCGTCATGCGGGTAATGGCATTGTATTGCGGTGTGGCTACCTTGGCAGCCTTCAGGCGCTCACGCATGGCATCCAGTTCCTCTGCTGTATCGAAGGCGTAGTAGGCATGCCCGGCATCAATTAGCTGCTGCGCATACTGCATGTATATTGGCTTGCGCTCAGACTGGCGGTACGGCGCATACGGGCCGCCCTTCCATGGGCTTTCGTCTAGCTCAATGCCGCACCACTCCAGCGATTCCCGAATATAATCTTCAGCGCCAGGTACAAAGCGTGTCTGGTCGGTATCTTCAATGCGCAAAATCATTTTACCGCCGGTCTTTCTGGCCAGCAGAAAGTTGTACAGGGCTGTGCGAACCCCGCCGATATGGAGGGCCCCTGTCGGGCTTGGTGCAAAGCGTACTCTAACTTCTCTTTCCATGTATGGTTGTGTCGTTCAGGACTATCAAGTTTTGCGGCAAAGGTACAAAATAAAGTTTGTTTAGGTAAGGCTGAGGCACCACAATGCGTTGCGGTATATTCCGCTCACTATAAACATAATCAGCTAATTCCGTATTTGCTAAGTATAGCACATAAAAGCTGCAGAGCATGATGCGTAAGCGCCTGAAAATGGTTTGGAGCCTGTTAAAGGAAACATACCTTGAGTTTATTGAAAACAATTCCTTCCAAAAAGGTGCTGCGCTGGCGTATTATACTATTTTCGCGCTTCCCCCTATGCTCATTATCATTATCAGTGCGGCTGGCTACTTTTTTGGCAAACAAGCTATTTCAGGAGAAATATATTACCAGATAAAAGGCCTTATAGGTACTGAGGGGGCATATGCTGTACAGAAAATGGTAGAGAGGGCCAATGAGTTCAGTGATTTCAATTTTGCAGCGCTTGCTGGTATTATTGGTCTTTTTTTAGCTGCGACAGGAGTCTTTATCTCCTTGCAAAATTCCCTGAATGATATCTGGTATGTTAAACCGGTGCCGAAGCGAGGCTATGTTAAACTCATAGTGGACCGTTTCCTCTCTTTCGGAATGATCTTGACAATCGCTATAATTTTGCTGCTGTCATTGCTGGCGAATACTTTGTTGGTGGCGATAGGCGATTTTTTGACAGCACGCTTCTCCGGCTGGGTAATCTATGTGCTGCACTTTGCCAATCTTTTATCTGCCTTCCTGCTAATGGGCTTCCTTTTTGCCTGCATCTACAAGTTTTTGCCGGATGCTAAAATAAGATGGCGCGATGTAACAGTAGGGGCATTTGTTACCTCACTGCTATTTGTGCTGTTCAGGGGGATAATTGGCTTTTATCTTGGCAAGAATGATGTTGGCTCAGTGTATGGAGCAGCAGGCTCTATTGTGGTTATACTTACCTGGGTATTCTTTACTTCGCAGATTATTTTCTTTGGCGCAGTTTTCACATTTGTATACTCTCGGAAGTATGGCTACAACATTTATCCATCAGACTATGCAGTGCGGGTAATACGGCAGGAGGTAGAGGTAGGCAACTCTGCTGTAAACGTAGACAAGCACAAAGACTTATTAAACGCAGAAGAGTTAAGACAGCAGCACAAAGACGAGGCTGAAGCGGCCAAAGGAGCAAATATTTAGAGAAGCTATAAGTTAAGGAAGTTTAAAAGGCAAAGGACAACCTACAGGTCATCCTTTGCCTTTTTTGCTTTAAACTTTATCGGGCTTCCAAGTATAAACCTGCCGCAAATCAACAGCGTTTTATTTAGTAGCAATACAAGATATCTCCACATTCACATCTTTTGGCAGGCGGCTTACCTCTACCGTTTCGCGGGCGGGTGGGTTGCTGCTGAAATAGCTGCCATAGGTCTCATTAATGCGGCCAAAGTTGTTCATGTCTTTTACAAAGATGCTGCACTTAAGCACGTTGCTAAAGTCCATGCCTGCCTCAGCAAGTATAGCTTTTAGGTTTTGCATCACTTTGTTCGTTTCAGCTTCGATGTTATCGTTTACAAGGTTGCCGCTTTCTGCATCTAAGGCTATTTGACCTGATACGTATAGCGTGCCATTGGCAAGAGTTGCCTGGCTATATGGGCCGATAGGTGCCGGAGCCTTAGATGAGTTGATGATCGTATGAGCCATAATGGTTTAGTTTTAGTTTGTATATTTACCATCAAAAGTACAAAAATATGCAGATACTTGTTTTGTCGGGCCCTGAAATGGCCGAAGAGTTTAAGCTAAAGTTTCCAGAAGAAAAAGGCAATATCAGCTATACTTTCCTGCATCAACCGCAGAACGCGCAGTTGCAGCAGGCAGATGTAGTGTTTGATTTCTTGCTGCATGAACAGCCGGAGCGCCTGAGTTCTTATACTTCAAAGCAGGTGGTGTTTTGTAATGCCGTAACGCTACAGTTAGCTGCTTTGGCAAAAGGAGTAGACTTAGCTTGTACTTTAATTGGGTTTAACGGACTCCCAACTTTGTTTAATCGACCAGTGTTGGAGATAAGCTTGTTTCAGAAGCAGGACGAGGCGCAACTGCGGGAGATTTGTGACACTCTCGGCACAGACTATCTGCTGGTGGAGGACCGGGTGGGTATGGTTACACCACGTATGGTCTGTATGATCATTAACGAAGCTTGCTATACGTTGCAGGAGCAGACAGCAAGTATAACCGATATAGATCAGGGAATGAAATTAGGTACTAACTATCCTAAAGGACCATTTGAGTGGGCTAATTTAATAGGTATAGCAAATGTGTATCAGGTACTTCAGGCTGTGTATGAGGATACAAAAGAGGAGCGCTACAAAATATGCCCGATGCTTAAAACCAAGTACCTGAAGGAGGAAAGCTTCTAACGGAATCAGCCCGCTTTATGACAAGAGAAACTGCACCTACAGGGTTGTAGCGCCTCTTTCCGTCTTGAGTAGCCGCTGCTTCCAGCGATTTTGAATACCTTAAACTGCCATTACAATTTCTAAATGAAAAGATATTTACCCGCCTTTATACTTTGCATGGCAAGTGCAGGAGCAATGGCTCAAACCAGTGAAGCCGCCAATTTCGGAGTCAGTATTGATGGGGCTATAACGGACGTTGCACTTGGCAAAGAGTATAAGATGAAGCTGGCTTCCGGAAAAGTAGTAACCTTTTCTGTAAAGCAAAAAGAAGTGCTTACATACCAGGACGATTGGATTTCTCTGCAGTACCCGCAAGGGCTTCATCCTAGTTTCTCTTCTCCTGATGCAGACATAGAGCAGATGATCCTGATTACTGCGAATGGAAATGGTGTTTTAGTACAGAAGTACAAAACGCTAAACCCAGCTGAATTTGTTGATGTGATGGTAAAAGAGGTGACCGATGAAGATGTAAGCTTTGGTTACAGTAAAGTTGAAAAGCCTTTTGAGCACAAGTTAGTGTCCGGGCAGAAAGCAATAGGTAAGTCAGTGGTGTTAACATCAGGGGCCGATGTGCAGCATTATACCGTAGCGGCACTGGGAGGCAAAAGCGAGGGAGTTATTTTTATAACTATGCTCAACACAGAGCACAAAACGGAAGACGACAAAATCATTCAGCTCTTTCTGAATACATTCTCCTACAATAGAAACTAAAAAGGGAGCTGTTATAGCTCCCTTTTTAGTTTTATACTACCTGTATGATTACTCTACCGTTACAGATTTGGCCAGGTTACGTGGCTGGTCTACGTTGCAACCGCGCATAACTGCAATGTGGTAAGATAGTAACTGTAAAGGAATCACAGAAAGTAGCGGCATCAGGTGCTCACTGGTTTCCGGAATCTCAATTACGTGGTCAGCCATAGCAGGAATAGTTGTATCACCCTCGGTAACTACAGCAATGATTTTACCCTTACGGGCTTTTACCTCCTGCACGTTAGATACAACCTTCTCATAAGAGCTATCTTTTGTTGCAATTACAACAACCGGCATCATCTCATCGATCAAGGCAATAGGGCCATGCTTCATTTCTGCAGCAGGATAGCCTTCTGCGTGTATGTATGAAATCTCCTTCAGCTTAAGTGCTCCTTCTAAAGCAACCGGGAAGTTATAGCCACGGCCTAAGTATAAGAAGTTAGTAGCGTCTTTGTACTGCTCTGCAATTCTTACAATCTGATCGTTCAGCTTTAAAGCTTGCTCCACTTTAGCCGGAATATTCTCCAGCTCTGCCATAAGCTCATGCAGCTTGGTCGTTTCCAGTGTGCCACGCTTGCTGCCAATAATCATAGAGATAAGTGTAAGCACTGTTACCTGCGCTGTGAAGGCTTTTGTGCTGGCAACACCAATTTCCGGGCCTGCGTGTGTATAAGCACCAGCATCTGTAGCACGGGCAATAGAAGAACCTACCACGTTACAGATGCCAAAAATTGTAGCACCTTTAGACTTAGCAAGTTCCAGAGCAGCTAAGGTATCAGCTGTTTCACCAGACTGTGAAATAGCAATAACAATATCTTTCTCGTTGATGATCGGGTTACGGTAGCGGAACTCAGAAGCATATTCTACTTCTACTGGTATGCGCGCTAAATCTTCAATCAAGTATTCGGCCACAAGGCCCGCATGCCACGAGGTGCCGCAAGCCACAATGATGATTCTGTTGGCATTTGCAAATTTGTTTTCAAATTCACGGATGCCTGCCATCATCAGGTGGTTGCTCTCTGCAATCATGCGTCCACGCATGCTGTCTAGGATAGAACGTGGCTGCTCAAAAATCTCTTTGAGCATAAAGTGCTCATAGCCGCCTTTTTCGATAGACTCAAGCTCCATCTCCAGTTTCTGCACGTATGGCGTTTGCTGTACGTCTTCTTTAGAGCGAATATCAAGCGTACCGTTGTTAATTACAGCCAGCTCGTAATCGTTTAGGTATACTACCTCGTTTGTATACTCAATAATAGGCGTAGCATCAGAAGCCAGGAAATATTCGTCTTTACCAATTCCAAGCACGAGTGGGCTACCCTTACGAGCTGCGATCAGTTGATTTGGACTATCTGTTGCCAGTACAACAATAGCGTAAGCACCTACCACTTCGTGCATTGCCAAGCGTACAGCTTCTGGCAGCGTGCAGTTGTTATTGGTACGAATATCTTCAATCAGGTTGATAAAAACCTCTGAATCAGTATCAGACTGGAATGTATGGCCTTTCTCTATCAATAGTTTCTTTAGAGAAGCATAGTTCTCGATAATGCCGTTATGTATGATGGCAATATTGCGCGAGGTAGAATAGTGTGGGTGCGCGTTTTCATCATTCGGCTCACCGTGGGTGGCCCAACGCGTATGGCCCATGCCTATAGTACCATGTGTATCCTGTTCAGCAATATATGCTTCCAACTCAGCTACTTTTCCTTTTTTCTTGAATACGTTCAGGTCACCATTCATTAGTGCAATACCAGCACTGTCATACCCTCTGTACTCTAGTCTCTTTAGGCCTTTGATAATAATAGGGCTAGCCTCGCGGTGCCCAACATAAGCTACAATTCCACACATATGTTCGTTCTTAGTATAATCTTAATAGATGACCGCAAAGGTATCCATTTCTTTTTATCTGTTATAATTTAGGATTGTTAACTTTAATTGCAATAAACTCTCTTTACTGCAACCAGCACTAGGTCAATTCATTGTTTAGAAAAGGAAAGCTGCTGCCTAATTACCGAAATGTAATATTAAGCAGCAGCCTTTTGTAATATTATTGAGCTATTATGGCGTTGATATGGCTGTGTAATCTGTGGCTGATTTCTTTAAAGTGCAAAAGCAACAGGCTACCTTCTGTTCAATTACTTTCCTAGTTCGTTATATAGGTTATAATAATTGTCCAGCAGTGTGCTGTCATCGCTAACAGTACTGATAGTCTTCTTTTTCATGAAATCATTAAAAAGAGCGTTGATGTTCTCGCTGAAGTCTTCATTCGTTTTGATAACCGCATCAGCGTATGCCATACCGCACTTAATAAAGCCATCGCAATCAGCAGACTCTAACTCTTTCAACATGCTGTCATCTATATCAAGCATCTTTACCTTCTCCATCAAATCAGAATCGAATTTGTGGGTATAGTTGTTATTATACACCGTAAACATCGATTTGGCGTCTTTGAAGATAGGGTCCTTCTTGTACGTGGTCTTCAGGTACAATGGGATCAGGCCTGTCATCCAGTCGTTACAATGTACAATGTCCGGCGACCAACCCAGCTTTTTCACCGTTTCCAGCACGCCTTTGCAGAAAAAGATAGCGCGTTCATCGTTGTCCTGGTGAAACTTATTGTTTTTATCTACAAAAACTGACTTTCTGTGGAAGTAGTCTTCGTTATCAATGAAATAAACCTGTAGCTTCGCGTTCGGAATAGAAGCTACTTTGATAACTAAAGGTTTTTCATCGTCGCCCACAGCAATGTTGATACCCGATAAGCGAACCACCTCATGCAAACGGTTCTTACGCTCATTGATCAGGCCAAATCTTGGAACGAATATGCGGATCTCCATCCCTCGTTCCTGCATACCCTGCGGTAGCGTCTGTAAAAACTCTGCTACTTTGGTGGTTTGTAAGAAGGGGTTGATTTCGGTGGCGGCGTACAGAATTCGCAATTTTGACATGGGTATGTAGTTAAAATTTAATAAGCAACAGTAATGGGACGTGCAAAATTAGCATTTTTTATTCTAATTTTCAATTTAAAAAGGTATAACTTACTTTTGCCGGCTTTACATTTGTATTATACAGACACATCACCGACATGGAAGTTATAAAGCAGGTTGATATTATTCGGGAACAAATCAATGCGCTGCGCTGCAGCGGCAAGCGCATCGGGTTTGTGCCTACCATGGGTGCCTTGCACGAAGGCCATTTGCAGCTGCTGCGTGCTTCTGCCCAGGAGAATGATATAACGGTCTGCAGTATCTTTGTAAATCCTACGCAGTTCAATAATCCAGACGACTATAAACTGTATCCCCGCACGATGGAACAGGATATCGAGCTGCTTTCTTCTGTTGGCTGTGATATTCTTTTTGCTCCTGGTGCCGAGGATATGTATGCACAACAGTCGTTGCTTCAGTTTAGTTTCGGAGCGCTGGAGGCTGTTATGGAGGCTGCGCATCGGCCAGGCCATTTTAATGGTGTGGCTACTATCGTAAGTAAGTTGTTTCATATAGTGCAGCCGCATCGGGCTTACTTCGGGCAAAAGGACCTGCAGCAGGTAGTAGTTGTGAAGCAGCTGGTGCAGGCACTTAGCTTTAACGTGGAGCTAGTATGTTACCCTACAGTAAGGGAGGCGGATGGCTTGGCCATGTCGTCGCGTAATAAGCGTTTGAGCCCTGTGCACCGCCAAACTTCTGTTGCGCTGCACGAGGCGCTACAGCAGGCAAAACAGAAGCTGCTGCAGCAGCAGCCAGTGGTTAGCATTCAAGCCGAGGCCATGAGCTACCTGCAAAGCAAAAACGAAGTAGAGGTGGAGTATTTCGAAATAGTGGATGCCGACACGTTGCAGCCCTTGGAAAGTGTGCAGCAGGGGCAGGAAATAGCCATTTGCATTGCCGCTTTTGTAGGGCCTGTTCGCCTGATTGATAACATACTTGTGAATTTAAACGAAGTATAAATTGTTTCGCTGCTGTACGGCTTTCAAGCAGCTTTTGCTTTGATAGTTATTATGCCGCCAATTGTATAACTTCGCGCCCTATTACAAAAGTAAACCATGTATATTGAGGTTTTAAAATCCAAAATTCACCGTGTTAAGGTAACACAGGCAGAGCTGCATTATGTGGGTAGCATTACTGTAGATGAAGACCTGATGGATGCCGCCAACATTGTGGAAAACGAAAAAGTACAGATCGTTAACATCAACAACGGCGAGCGCTTTGAGACTTATGTTATCAAAGGAGAGCGTGGCACAGGTACTGTTTGTTTAAACGGACCGGCAGCGCGCAAAGTGCAGGTTGGGGATATCGTTATCCTGATCTCGTATTGCAGTATTAAGTTCGAAGACGCAAAAAGCCACACACCTACGCTTGTGTTCCCTGATCAGCACAACCGCCTGGTGTAACACCTTTTCATGAAAAGACTGTTCTCATTCCTGAAGTATATGCTACTGTTGGGCGTGTCTGCATTTCTGATGTGGTACGCACTAAAGGAGCTGGATTTTCAGAAAATGTGGGCAGAGCTAAAAGAGGCAGATTATGCCTGGGTAATGGTTTCTTTGTTGATGGGTGTATTTGCTTACCTGAGTAGGGCTGCTCGCTGGCAAATGCAGATCAAACCTACAGGCTACAACCCTCCCCTCCGCAATACCTATAATGCCATGATGATTGGCTATGTGGCAAACCTGATTTTGCCGCGTATGGGGGAGTTAGCGCGCTGCACGATGCTTCGTCGTACAGATAACCTGCCGGTAAACACTGGCTTTGGAACGGTGATAGCAGAGCGTATTATAGATATGGTCATGCTTTTGCTGGTAATAGGGCTTACTTTCCTGGTAGAGTTTAATCGTATTCAAGGTTTCTTTCTTGGTCTCTTCTCTGATAAGTATGAGCACCTGGAGCAAAGCATAAGTTCATTTTATTGGGTGCTCTGGGCGATGCTGGTGTTTGCGGTAGTCCTACTCGTCGTCAGCTTGCGTTACTTGAGCCGACTGCGTAAAAACACCTACTTCAGAAAAGCAGTGAAATTTGTGCGGGGCATGCTTAAAGGGGTGTTCAGCATCACAAAGGTAGAGAATCAGGCTGCTTTTTGGGGGCATACGCTTTTTGTTTGGTTGATGTACTACTCCATGAGTCTGGTTGTGTTTTACGCTTTGCCTGCTACTGCTGATCTAGGATGGGGCGCCGCCCTTTCTGTGCTGTTGGCTGGTACGTTGGGTATGGCCGCGCCAGTACAGGGTGGCATTGGAGTATATCACTTGATGGTGCAGGCTACGTTGTTGTTGTATGGTGTGCCTAAAGAGTCAGGTATGGCCTATGCCTTGCTGTCTCATACTTCTCAAACACTTTTGGTTGTTGTGATGGGAGTGATTAGTTTTATAGCAGGTATACTGCACCGACCAGAGGAGGTGCAAGAGCAGCCAGCTGAGACTAATAAAGAACCACATGAACTCAAAAGATAAAATCTATTCCCTTCCGCAACTGCAGGAGCAGGTACAAAACTGGCGCAATCAGGGGCAGAAAATCGTTTTTACGAATGGTTGCTTCGACCTACTGCACCTCGGCCACGTGGATTACCTGGAAAAGGCCCGGCAGTTAGGCCACCGCCTTGTGTTAGGCCTTAATACAGATAGCTCTATCAGCCGTATAAAAGGACCCAGCCGACCACTGCAGGACGAAATGTCACGCGCACGAATTATGGCATCCCTTTTGTTTATAGATGCAGTAGTGCTCTTCGATGAAGATACACCGTTAAACCTGATCAAAGCCATACAGCCTGATATATTGGTAAAAGGTGATGATTATGCGGTAAATCAGATTGTGGGGCATGAAGTGGTAGAGGCGCGCGGTGGAGAGGTAAAAACTGTGCCCCTCGTGCAAGGCTACTCTACCACCAATATCGTAAAGAAAATAGAGAATACTATCAACCTTAACAAAGCTTAAAACACAACTATGCTCGGAATATATTTTATAGGTATCGTTTTCATGCTTATTAGCATGGGGGTGAGTGCCCGACTTAAGAGTAAATTTAAAGAATACTCTCAAACGCCGTTGAGCTCTGGCCTTAGTGGCCGTGAGATAGCAGAGATGATGCTGCACGATAATGGGATTACGGATGTAAAGGTTGTGTCAGTAGCGGGGCGTTTAACAGACCATTATAACCCTGCTGATAAAACTGTTAACCTGAGCGAGTATGTGTACGAGGCAAGAAGTGCCGCCGCAGCAGCTGTAGCAGCACATGAGTGCGGCCACGCTGTGCAGCATGCCAGATCGTATAGCTTCCTGAAGTTCCGTTCGGCTATGGTGCCTGCGCTAAGTATAGCTTCCCGCTATATGCAGTGGATTATTCTGATCGGTATCTTTATGATGCAGACTACGCCAATTCCGTTAGCTATTGGTGTGGCGCTTTTCGGCCTCACAACCCTTTTTAGTTTTATAACACTACCCGTGGAATTTGATGCCAGCAAGCGAGCCCTTGCCTGGATAGACGAAAGAGGAATAGTGACAACGCAGGAGCATGCTATGGCGAAAGATGCTCTTAAATGGGCTGCTCTAACCTATGTAGTAGCTGCTTTAGGTTCACTTGCCACTCTTTTATACTATGTGTCGCTGCTAATGGGCCGCCGGGACTAATGCATAAAATGTGCAACTTTGATTAGAGTTGTTAGCACCGCTTGTTTTGTACAAGCGGTGCTTTTTTTATGTTACTTATAATTTGTACAAGTATTTTATGTACAAAAAGGATAACGAAGACAACAATTATCTAAATATCGGGTTGAATT
>NZ_JBHTLD010000022.1:0-31453 GCF_042678745.1 Pontibacter rugosus
TTTCAAATATCTAACTAAATTAGTAATTGATATAATCTATCCTCTTAATCCTCCGCTGCCTCAAGCTGGTCCCGCTGGTGCTAGATTGCAGCTAGTGCCTACTATGGTGTAGAGCTTACAGCTCTACTGGCTCGCAGAGCCATACCTGTACAGCCTCGGCCATAATCCTTTGCCTCTACTTCCTGCTTCCTTCATCCAAGCTATCTTTCCTAGCTGCCTTTCATCCTCCAGCTCCCAAATACACATTGTTTCACCTTTGGCTATGGAGCGCTCACGGCTGGGATAGGGCCCTATATGAGCGGGCCCTCGTCCTAGGGCTAGGGGTGGTTGGACAACAGCAGCCATGAAACTTATACTTGCGAAACGGCTTCAGCTGAAGTTGAAGTTACACTCCTCAAATGAGCCAGGAGTAGGGTGGTGCTGCAGGAAAGCAAGAAAGGCAGCTACTCTCGTAGCTGCCTTTCTTTAAAATCATAAATAACGACCTATTTAAATGCAGGTATACCAGTGATATCAGCACCTGTAATGAGCAGGTGAATGTCGTGCGTACCTTCGTAAGTGATCACCGATTCCAGGTTCATCATGTGGCGCATGATCGGGTACTCCCCCGTTATGCCCATGCCACCATGTATCTGGCGTGCTTCTCGGGCAATGTGCAGCGCCATGTCTACGTTGTTGCGTTTGGCCATCGATATTTGCTGCGTAGTAGCTTTACCTTCGTTCATGAGCGTGCCTAGGCGCCAAGCCAGCAGCTGTGCCTTTGTAATCTCAGTTAACATCTCAGCCAGCTTCTTCTGCGTGAGTTGGAAGCCACCTATCGGTTTATCAAACTGAATACGCTCCATACTATACTTTCTAGCTGACTCATAGCAGTCGATAGCCGCTCCGATAGCACCCCATGAAATACCGTAACGGGCCGAATCTAAACAACCGAGTGGGCCGCGCAGGCCTTCTATGTTTGGCAGCAGGTTCTCTTTCGGCACTTTCACATTATCAAAAACCAACTCACCTGTTGTGCTGGCTCGTAGGCTCCACTTATTGTGGATTTCTGGCGTAGTGAAGCCTTCCATACCTCGCTCTACAATCAAGCCTTTTATGCGCCCCTCTTCGTTCTTCGCCCACACTACCGCTACCTGGCACTCTGGAGAGTTAGAAATCCACATCTTGGCACCGTTTAGCAGGTAATGGTCGCCCATGTCTTTGATATTGGTGGTCATGCCGCCCGGGTTAGAGCCGTGATCTGGTTCTGTTAGGCCGAAGCAACCCAGCCACTCTCCGCTTGCCAGCTTTGGCAGGAATTTCTTGCGCTGCTCCTCAGAGCCATACTTGTAAATCGGGTACATCACCAAAGACCCTTGTACCGAAGCCGTAGAGCGCATACCAGAGTCGCCGCGCTCAATCTCCTGCATAACGATGCCGTAGCTGATGTAGTCGAGGCCGCCGCCGCCATACTCAGTCGGAATAGTTGGGCCAAAGGCGCCTACATCACCGAACTTCTTCACGATCTCAGACGGGAAATGCGCGTCCTGCGCCCATTGCTCAATGTAAGGTGATATCTCGCGCTTCACGAAGTCGCGCATCGACTGCCGAACAAGCTTGTTTTCTTCCGTTAATAAATCATCAATGTTATAGTAGTCAGGAGCTCCTGCTGATTCGTATGCCATAGCTTTGTCTTAAGGTTTGGGTAAGGGTATTACGCAAAGATAAAATTTTAACTGAATTGTCAGAATCAGGATTTGCAGGATTGTAAAGGATTAACAGGATTGAGTAATTTAGGTTTTAACTGTTATTAACTACAGAAGTATAAACTGGCATTTAACTATGCTCTATTAGCATCATATATTAAATTTTGAGAGCTGCCGGCAAGTGTTGTCGCTTAATCTAAGATACTTAACAAGTATAACCCTGCTCTTCCTTTACCATCCTGCAAATCCTGCTTCACAAAAAAAAGCCCCACCAATTCAGCAGGGCTCCTTCATCAAGTATAAACCTGTACTTAAAACTTTAGCCCAACAGACAGCAGGTAGTTGCGCGTAGCCTGCGGATAATAGAAGTTCTCTGTATACTGTTCGCCATAGATATAGCTGTAGGTATAGCCATTTGCTGCATACTTTTCATTAAACACGTTGCTGATCAGCAGGCCTAACTCGAGTTCCTTCAGCATATTTTTAAAACCGATGTTGTAGCGCAGACGCACATCTCCTACCTGGTAGGCGGGTATAATTCTGTTCTCATTCTCGGTGTTATCGAGGTACTGCTGGCTTACCGTTTTATAGATGAAGGCGGCACGGAGACCTTTCACCACTTCCACTTCCAGCTGTGTGTTGGTTATCCAGTCTGGTGAGAAAGCAATAGAAGAACTATTATAAGTGTTTTCAACCTGATAATACTGCTCTTCACCATCCACAACCTCAGTAGCATCTACGAACTCGGTAAAATCTTCGATTTTGTTCTCGCTGTAGGTAATGCTGCTGCGCACACTTGCTCTGCTACCTAAGCTTACCGTACCGGCAAACTCTATCCCTTGGCGGTAGCTTTTATCAATATTGGTACGCGTATAGGCTCCTACATCATTAATCTGGCCAGTTAACACCAACTGGTTTTTATAGTTCATGTAGAAGTAGTTTGCCTCTACATCTGCTGTCAACGCTGTACCGAATAATTCTCCTACTCCGAATACACCACGGTACCCAGCCTCCACATTGCGCAGCGTCTCGTGCTTTGGCCGGCTAGCTGGAGTAGACTCTGTAAAATCGTCGCGTACGGGTTCACGGTTACCAATGGCGTAAGAGGCATAAAACTGGTGCTCCGGCTGCAAGCTGTAGGTTATACCTGCTTTAGGGTTCCAGAAAGAATAATCGGCATCTTGGGTGATATTATCGCCATCATTGTCAAAGCCCAAAAACTCATACTTCACCGTGCGCAGCTGCAGGTCCCCAAAAACACTCAGCTTATCTGTAAGGCCATAGCTGGCTTTAGCAAACACGTTGAAGTCAGTTTTTTGCCCATCGTTATCATAGTACCTGTCGCGAATGTTAGCGGTAGGTGCATACTGAGCCCAGATGATCTCACCAAAATGGCTGCCGTCGTACCTGTTCCAGGCACCGCCCAACGTAGCGTTCAGGCGCTGGTTCGGGTTATACTGCAAAGCATAGGTTACGCCATAGAAATCGTTATCAAGCCAGCGGCGGCGGATAATATCAGAGACTTCTATTGTCTCCCCGCCTATCTCTATACTTGGCAAACCATAGTCAGACAGGTCGTCTTGTCCTTTAAACTCCTCGTAGTAGCCACGACCATAGGTATAGTGCAGCGCACCAGAAAAGCTAAGTCCCGGCATAAAATCATGCGACAGGTGCAGCTGGTAATGGTCCTGCTGGTAATTGTCGGTTTGGTTATCGTAAGTGTAGTAATTGTAGGTGCGGCCGGATGAAAGCAGGTTCTCCCGGTCTTCACCCTCAATCCCGTTTCTGTCTATGTAATTCTGCAAATCTGTGGTATTGCCGTACACCAATGCTTCCGGGGTGCCATACCAGGCTTGGTAGGTTTTTTCTTGGCCAGAAAATGTGATGAACTTAACAGTTGTTTTATCGCCATAGTAACCGCCCGAGAAGTATAGCGATTTTAAGTCAGAAGAAGCGCGATCTATGTAGCCATCAGACTTAATCCGGGATAGGCGGCCATCAAAAGCAAACTTACCATTAATCAAACCAGTACCGAAGCGGATGTTGTTCTTCCAGGTGTCGAAAGAGCCGTAGGTATTGTCTGTCTCGGCGTAAGCTTCGCGGCGTACGCGCTCTGTCTGGATATTTATACTTGCGCCAAAAGCACCAGCCCCGTTCGTGGAAGTACCTACCCCGCGCTGCACCTGTATATCCTGCACCGAAGAGGCAAAATCAGGCATGTTCACGAAAAATACGCCGTGGCTCTCGGCATCATTCACAGGTATACCATTTACGGTTACATTGATGCGGGTAATGTCAGAGCCACGAATGCGGATGCCGGTATAACCCACGCCTCCACCTGCATCAGAGTTTACCACCACCGACGGCGTTTGCTCCAGCAGGTATGGCAGGTCTTGTCCGAAGTTGCGTTCCTCAATTTCTTCGCGGGTAACGTTGGTAAAGGTGGTACCCGTACGCTCGTCGGCACGTGTGGCCTGCACTAATACCTCACTTGCCTGCATCGCTTTCTGCTTTAGGATGATGTTGAGGTTGGTATCCTGCTGCAGGTTTACGTTTAGCTTTTGTTCTTGAAAACCCAGGAAGCTTATTTTTAAAGTATAAGCTCCGGCTGGGAGGTTAGGAAAGGAGAAGTCACCAGCAGCACCTGTTGTAGCACCTGTACCCGTGCGCTCCAGTACGACCGTAGCACCAGTAAGCCCACCACCCGTAGCTGCATTACTTATACGGCCGCTCAGCTGGTACTGGGCAAGCAGTTGCAGCGGCAAAAGGATTGCCAGTACTGCAAATAAGAATTTGTTCATTGTAATCTGTAAAAGAAAAATCCGAAAATGCAGGTATGCCAGGGGTTTGCAACCCGCTACATTTCGTTTACCGTTTTCCCTTCGCCAGCATTACCCGGATCAGGTTCAATGGGTATGATCTCAGCCCGTTTTATTAAGGCACCCCTAAACTGCTGCAAAGGTACGGGCCTCTACACTGAAATCAAAACTTAGATTATTTATACTTGAAAATCCCATCACCCACAGCAGCAGACAAGTCACTAAATTTTAGTGCTGATGGATAACCACTTAACCGAAAAGTACGTTGTAAAACTTAACTGAGGCACATTATTCTTTACCACCCGTCGTAAGGATTTCTGCCTTGCAGAAAGATTAGCAGAAGTAGAATTATTAAAGCAGAACCATAATGATGATCAGCATATTATACACAATAGCATTATTAACCATACTGGCATATTACGCCTTTGCCCCCCGTAAAAAATTTAACCGCCCACCATCCACTGACAACGACGATGATGGAGGAGAACCTTTAGGAGATGATTTACCTGACCTTGATTTACCACCGGGAATTTCTCTGCCTATCAATGATTACGAGCCCACGTATGACATCAGAAGAATAAAAGTGCCAAAGTTTCCTGAACCTTCGTTGCACTGAGCTTCCTGTCTCATTCTCATTACAAGATAAATCCCTGGCTGCACATACACTATGCACAACCAGGGATTCTTTGTTTACCAAAATGAAGAAAGCTGCTATAGCAACGCTTAGCTATACTTGCAGCGAGGATTTTATAAAACAGTTATACTATAAGTGCGCTCAAACGATTGCCCCGGCGCCAACTGGTTGATTCCTTCTTTTTCCTTTAGCTCTCCGCTCTCTCCTTCGCGGCTGGCTATGCCACACCAGGGCTCTATGCAAACATATTGTGTAGTATCTGGCTTTGCCCAAATGCCCAAGTAAGGAAAATCCTTGAAGGCAACTTCTATACGGCGTGCACTAGCAGGGCTGCCTAACAATACTTTCTCTGATTTCAGGCGTTTCAGCACCAGCGCGTCTTTATCAAAGAAGCTTGGGTTTAGCGGTAACACGCTGCCCTGCTCCAGTATCAGCTCTGTCTCTCCGCTCAGCAAGCCTTGATCGGTTAGCAGGTGGCGGTGCAGTGTTTCTTCCTGCTCGAATTCTATAAAGTAGTCCTCATACCGCTCGCCCGGGTAAAACGGTACCTTAAAGCCCGGGTGTCCTCCTACTGAAAAGTATAAAGCTTGCTCGCTGCTGTTGGTAACATGATAGGACACAGATAGCCTGTTCTCATCAAGTGTATAAGCAATCAGCAACCTGAACTGGAAAGGGTACTGCGCCAGCGTTTCTTCGTCTTCTGTCAACTCAAATACAAGCTTATCGCTTTTCTCATTTACAAGCTTAAACTCTTTGCGGCGTGCAAAACCATGCCGCTTCATTTCATATACTTTATCTTCAAAAGTATACTGCTGCCCTGGCAGCTCCCCTACTATCGGGAAAAGGTTAGGTGCATGCCCCGCCCATACTTTCGGATCAGCTTGCCAGATAAACTCCAGGTTTTCATCTTTTTTGATGAAGTGGTGAAGTTCAGCGCCAAGTGTATCGACGCCCACTTTATAATTATCGTTCTCTAGGAAGTATAGCATGTTTCTATGTTTGTTTGATTTTCTGGAGCAGCGCATCTACATGAGCACAGGCACTTTGCAGACGCTCCTCTTGCTGCCCTCGTATTTCTGCAAAAGGCACCTGTAGCACTTCTAGCTCCCGTTTATACCAGTCGTAAAAGTACTGACGCAGGTGCGGGTGCTCACGCTGTGGATCTGGCTCCCAGGGCAAATCAACGCCCATAAGCAGGTAAAGGTTATAACCTTGAGTCTGTAGTTGCTGCTGAATCCAATCGGGGCAGTGGCCAAAGGCGTGTTCACTCCATATTTTAAGCACCAGCATGTCTGTATCGGCAAAAAGTAGTGTATCTGCTTGCTGTGCCACCTGCTTTTCCAAGGCCAGTTGCCCGTGGGCAATGGCTTCTATGTCTTTTAAGATATAAGACCTGCCAAGGTTGCCCACATAGCTGCGTGCGTACTCCGGCACCCATACAGTTTTATATATTTCTGCCAGTTGCTCTGCCAGCGTAGACTTACCTGTAGACTCGGGCCCGGTAATAGCAATTTTGATCATAATGAAAACGGCAGTAGAGAACCTGGTTTATTTTTACTGCGCCTAAAGATAGCCATACTTGCTTTAGCACCGCTTGCCGGCCAATAACTTTTACACCTGCCACAGCTGTTATAGGGCGTTTATTGAGAGGATAAAAGAGCAGTTTGAGCAGCAGATACAGAAGGTGAGTATAAAGGAGAGAAGGTTTAACCTAGATGAGGACGTATAAAAGTAAAAGGCTACCGTTGAGGCAGCCTTTTTAATCTAATTTTCAGAGAAGCTGTAGCCATAGAAATTATACACCTCCACTGGCTTTGCTTTTTTAACTCCGTACTGCCTCAGAAGAATCTTTTTAGGGCTCTCGTCCGGCGACTCGTAACCCCATTTCATTCGGTTCTCGAATTTCAGTTCTTCTGGTAATTCAAGTTTACGTTGTTTCATGGTGCTGCATCGTTAGTGGTTATACAAACTACGCCCGGTGTGGGGTCGCAGCAATAGGTACGGTTGGTAAGTCAGTGTACGTTGTTCTACACCTGCCGGATTTAAACTATCGCTTGATAATATATGACTATACCAAAAGCATGCATAATTATGCGCCTTATTCCCAGAAAATCATACTTAGTAGAGCTTAAGCAGCTGTTAAGGAAGTTCGTGCTTTCGCTCTTTTTTTCCATTCTATAAGCCCTGCTACAGCCATTACGAGCAGCACAAAGTAAAACACAGAGGTAAAAATCAATCCCTTAACAAAGTATAGCGGAATAGAGGCAATGTTTGTTAGTATCCACCAGTACCAGCTTTCAACTTTCTTTTTTGCCATCAGCCACATACCCGTATACGCGGTGGCACTGGCAAAAGCATCCGCCCAAGGTATAACGCCTTCGTAAAAAGCATTCTGCAGGTAAACGAGGCAAAAGTAGATCACCACATACAAGCCTGCACAAAAAGCCAGTTGCTGCATCCACTGCTTCTGGTTAGAAAAAGTTATTTGCAGCACATGCTCCTCCTGCTGGTTTCTCCTCGACCACAGCACCCAACCGTACACGCTAAGAACTGTGTAGTATACATTCACGCTTGCCTCCCCTATCAGATGATACTTATAACTTAAGTACACGTAAATAGTGGTGCTGATCAAGCCAATGGGATAAACCAGGATATTCTCTTTTCTGGAGTACCATACGCTGACAATGCCTGCAATTACAGCAATATACTCGAGTGCAGAAGTTTGCTGCATCCCTGTTAAAAACTGTTCCCACAGCTGCGCTATACTTACTTCTGCCAGCATCAGCAAAAGAACGTGCAGCTGCCCGGGCGCAGCCGAAGAAAAGGCAACCTGAGAAGCTGCCACCATACTTTGTACTGTTTCCATTGCTGCAATTTACACCCCCAAACCTGCTCGTGTAAATAAAAGCATGTTAATTTTGCCTGATGGTGCAACAAATCTATTCGTGTGGCACTACTTTATACTTAGAGCAATCAGCATAAAACAGGAACCATGGATGAGATTACAGCACAGGAGTTGAAGGAGAGGCTGTCGCGGAGCAATAATATGCAGCTAATAGATGTGCGGGAGCCGGAGGAGTTTGAGATTTGCAACCTGGGCGGCGAGCTCATTCCGTTAGGTGACCTGCCAAAACAGTCTGCCCGTATACGCCGGGATATTCCTGTTGTGGTTGTGTGCCATCATGGTTTCAGAAGCGCACAGGCCATCAACTACCTCACGCAGCGGCTTGGGTTTGAGAATTTGTTGAACTTAAAGGGCGGGATTCATGCCTGGGCAACGCAGGTTGATCCTGGAATGGCTGTTTATTAATGTTTCTCAGGTAAACTTGATTCAGGCTCTTTCTGGTGCAAGCGTCCGCTTATGTCTTGGACTACCTCTGGTACGGCTCCATTTCTGCTCACGCAGAAAGCAAGTTGAAAACTTGCCACATGCCCCGTCACAAGTTACGCTCCGCTAAACTTGCGACATAACTAGATCAGGGACTGCAAACAATCCAGTAGAAACACCTGTAGGGACGGGTCACGACCTGACCGCAAGATACCGTCAGTTATAAAATCCATACTTTGTAAAGTAGAAACATCTAAAATCCCCCTTCTCGGAGGAGTGAGTTCACCTGTGTAATTCAAACTACAGCTCTTATACTTGGATAGGCATAACTACAGAAATAAACGTGTTGGAGGCAGAAATCCTGAAAGAGACAGTAATTACTGGAGGTCAAAACAGTTGTCATGAAAAACTTCAGAAAAATTACACGGCTAGTTTCATACTTATCCATAAAAGTTTCTGTAACTTTACGCGGCAAATAATAACCCCTAATTTATTTGCCATGCGCTCTGATCAGTCTAAGATTTTATTTGAAGCACTTACCTACGATGACGTGCTTCTGCTCCCGGCATACTCCGAGGTGCTTCCACACCAAACTGATACTTCCTCTCAGCTTACCCGTAACATCCGAATCAATACGCCGCTTATTTCAGCTGCGATGGATACTGTTACAGAAGCTGATTTAGCTATAGCAATGGCACAGGAAGGCGGTATTGGCATTATCCATAAAAACATGTCTATCAAGAAGCAGGCTGCACAGGTGCGCAAAGTTAAGCGCTCTGAAAGCGGTATGATTCTGGACCCTATCACGCTAAACGAAAGTGCTACGCTCGGCGATGCCGTGCAGATCATGACTGAGAATAAGATTGGCGGTATTCCGATTGTGAACAACGACGGTAAGCTGACAGGTATCATCACCAACCGTGACCTGCGCTTCGAAAAAGATCTTACGCAGTCTGTTACTTCAGTTATGACAACGCAAAACCTCATAACAGCACAAAAAGGTACTGATCTCTCTAAAGCAGAAGACATTCTGCAAGAGTATAAAATCGAAAAGCTGCCTGTTGTAGATAAAGATGGAAAGCTGGCCGGCTTGATTACCTACAAAGATATTCTGAAGAAAAAAGATCGTCCGTTTGCCTGCAAAGATGAGTTTGGCCGCCTGCGTGTTGGTGCTGCCGTTGGCGTAACACCTGATGTGCTGGACCGGGTAAAAGCCCTGGTTGATGCTGGCGTAGACGTGATAAGCGTAGACACAGCCCACGGCCACTCCAAAGGAGTGCTGGAAGCAGTAAGAAAGATAAAAGACACTTATCCGAACGTAGATATTATTGCCGGAAATATAGCTACTGCCGAAGGTGCCAAAGCGCTTGCTGATGCCGGAGCTGATGCTGTGAAAGTAGGTGTCGGCCCAGGCAGTATCTGTACTACCCGCGTGATTGCCGGTATAGGTGTGCCGCAGCTTTCAGCTGTAATGGAGGCTGCACGCGGGCTCGAAGGCACAGGTGTTCCGGTTGTCGCTGATGGCGGCATTAAGTTTTCGGGCGATATTGTGAAAGCCCTTGCAGGTGGTGCCAGCACCGTTATGATTGGCTCGTTACTAGCCGGCACAGAAGAAGCCCCAGGCGAAATGCTTATCTACGAAGGCCGTAAGTTTAAAACCTACCGTGGCATGGGCTCTGTTGAGGCTATGGAAGATGGTTCTAAAGACCGCTACTTCCAGGGTGACGAGAAAGACAACAAGAAATTAGTGCCGGAAGGTATTGTGGGCCGTGTGCCTTATAAAGGTTATGTGAGCGAGGTTATCTACCAACTGGTAGGGGGCATCAGAGCAGGCATGGGCTATTGCGGCACGGCCAGAATAGACGACCTGTGGAACTCTAAGATGGTGAAGATAAGTGGCGCAGGCCTTCGCGAAAGCCATCCGCACGATGTGCAGATTATGCGTGAAGCCCCTAACTATAGCCGCTAGGTTATAGCATACTGACAGCCTAAAAAGAGCCAGGCTGTATTTTTATTCTTAGAGGCTGATTGAATACAGTTTTTGCTAGCGCAACGAATAAAGATCAATCATGCTCTTAAAACAATGCAGCCAGGGCACTGCCCTGGCTGCATTGTTTTAAATTGAGGCCACCATAACATGTGTGGCGGCCCTTGCGGAAATAATGCCAACCTACGCTATAATATTTACGTTATGCAAGGTGATTTTTCAAACAGGACCCGACGCCTTAGCCAAAGAGCTGATTTTTTTCTTACCTTCACTTTGATTTCAGCTAGGGAGAACCATATTCGGTCGTGGTAAATAAAAGACGGACTTCCGTTTTATGCTATACAAAAATAACGCAAAATCTTTACTGGTTACCTCTGCAATCGTAAGCTGGCTACTGCTGCTTTCTTTTGTGCTGCTTAGTGCCGAAAGCACTATGGCTGGCAATGGCGTACCAAAATTTGCGTTACCCTTTCTCAGCAATTTACTGATAGTCATATTTATTGTCTCTGTATTTCTGTTTCAGCGGCTGCAGACTGAATCACTGAAGGGTATCGACTTTATAGGCTACCTCTGGAACCTGTTTTCAAGGGCAGGTGTGGCGGCATACTTAAGCGTTGCGCTCTATCTGGGCTATCGGGTATACTCCAACTACTCAGAAACACAGTCCTCGCTCCTGCTGCACCTGGTCTATCAGATCAACTTTGGGTTAATGGTGCTGTTCCTGTCCAAGGCATTCTATATCTGGAAAGTGCTGCTGCTGTACCATAAAAACAAGTTTCTGCAGATTGCATGGGACTGGTTTGAGCTTTTATTAGCTGCCACTCTCCTACTCACCATCTTCAACTTTAAGTATACCAGCTACATCTTTTTGCCCCTGTTGGCCCTGATGAGCTTCTACATACTCTTTCTGTGCACAAACCTGAAGTGGGTAGCATACCTCACGTTCAATAACAAAAGCCGCTCTCTGGTGCTGCTGGGGGCTATCCTGCTTAGCTGTTACATCTTTGTGCGCTTCTTTAAAAACACAGCTGATAGCCCTAACCTGGTTATAGACTATACTGATGTTGGCTTTCTGCTGCTGGCCATGCTTTTTGTAGGGCTGTATTCGCTGGCTGCTTTTCTGGTTTCGCTGTTTAGCTTACCTACCTCCAGTGTATTTGAGCAAAAAAGCGAAGACTTGCTTAATTTCCAGAGGTTGAGCCAATCCATACAACAAGGCCAGAGCGAACCACAGGTGTACGATATGCTGTTCGATAGCACCATAAAAGCAGCAGACGCCAGTGCTTCTTGGTTTGAACTCATTCGAAACGGAGAGCCGCATGTTTCGCACCTGCTTAACATAGATGCCGACCAAATCAGCCGAATCAGGCACCTGCTACTGGCGTACAACATTCACAACATCGACTACATCAACAATAACCTTAGCCGCAACCCGGGCTTCCGTGAACTGCTGCTGCCCTGGAAATCGATGGTTATACTTCCGATCAAATCATATAAGTATTTATCGGGCGTTTTATACTTGCTGAAAGACATAGAAGGCGGCTTTGACAGGGAAACCGTAAATGTACTACGCACCTTCACCAGCCAGACAACGCTTACTATTGAAAACCTGCGCCTGGTAAATGATTCGCTACAAACCGAGCGTTATAAAGAAGAGCTAAAAATTGCCACCCAGGTACAGGAAAGCCTTATACCTAAAACATTCCCTACGGATAGCTGGTTTGAAATAAGCACCCATTCGGCAGCCGCCAAAGAAGTAGGAGGCGATTTTTACGATTTCCTGCAGCTAAGCGAATCCCGTATTGCCATTATTATTGGCGATGTTTCGGGCAAGGGAATTTCGGCGGCCTTCCATATGGCACAGATGAAAGGCATTTTTCATGGGCTGATGCAACAGGACATGGCTCCCAGTGAGTTTATGAAACAGGCAAACAGTGCCTTAAGCAGGTGTCTGGAGCGAACCTCTTTCATCACTTCTGCGCTATACATTATCGACTACCGAATGAAGGGCTTTGTATTTGCGCGTGCCGGCCATTGCCACACGCTGTATTACAACTCCATGATGGATGAGGTGTTTTACTTTCAGACGGAGGGCCTGGGACTAGGCATAATCCGGGACAAGAGCTATTCAAACCACATACGGGAGATGTTTTATGACTACAACCCCGAAGATGTGATGGTGATGTATACAGATGGTATAGTAGAGGCCCGTAATGCAGCAAACGATGAATATGGAGAAGAGAGGTTGCTATACATGCTAAAGCAAACGTATCACCTGGAGGCTGATGATATAAAGTGGGCCATCATAAACGATTTACAGGATTTCACAGGCCCTGATAATCTCTATGACGACCAGACACTAATGGTGATAAAGTTTAAACCCACTCAACCTAACACATGATTAAGCCGTAAAGTATGCCGATGAAAATTACACAAGAAATCAAAGAAAACACCGTCATCATGACGCTGGATGGCGAGCTGGACGCCAGCTCCTCTGTACAGTTAGACGAAGAATTGTCTGATCCTGAAATCATGCAACACAGCAAGGTGCTGGTAGACTGTCAGAATCTTGACTATATTTCTTCTGCTGGCCTTGGCGTGTTTATCTCACACCTGCAACGTTTTGAGGATGCCCAGATTAAACTCATCTTTTATAACATGCAAGATAAAGTTCGTAACGTGTTTGAGATTCTTGGCCTCGACCTGCTGATGACCATCGTCTCTGATTACGAGGAAGCAAGAAGCATTGCAAATGAATAATTCCATTCGGGTAAATTGTACTAAAAAAAACCTGAAGCTGATACGGGACTTTGTAACAGAATACCTGCGAACGCTTGCGCTTTCAGATATTCTGATGAACCAAATCGTGCTGGCAGTAGATGAGATATGTGCGAACCTCATCATACATGCCAACCACGAAAATCCTGAAAAGCACATTACACTGACCATACACAAGCTAAAAGGTCAGGTAAAGTTTGAGATTACAGATGAGGGTGTCGCTTTTGAACGCTCTAACTACAAAGAGCCCAATATTGAGGAACATATCCGCATTGGAAAAAAAGGCGGTGTAGGCATTGCACTGGTAAACCGCATCATGGACAAAGTAGAGTTCTCCACAAAAGGCAACAAGAATATCTGCCTGCTTTATAAAAAAATCGTTTAAAGCTACTTACATACTTTAGCTGCGCATTTCCCGTTATCCGGGAACGAAAGCCTGATTAATAGGATTATGGTTATAGTTTTTGGCTTATCTGTCAGAAATTTTAATTAAAATTGCATACCCTGATCCTAGATCAGCTAAACAAAAGCTTGTTTTAAATCAACTTATGCGCAGCAATCACCTACTTGTTGCGGTAGCAGCCCTTACCATTGCAGGCTGTACCGCAACAAAGAAGAACGACACCAGAGAATCCGCAGTTGCCACACTCGGCACCCAACCTATATCCACTTCTGAATTCCGCTATGTTTATGAAAAGAACAACAGCGGAAACGAGGATGCCTATACCAGCCAAAGTATAAATGATTACCTGAACCTTTATACTAACTTTAAGCTAAAGGTAATGGAGGCCGAGAGCCGGGGCTTGGATACCACTACGGCCTTTAAGCGCGAACTGGAAGGATACAAAGAGCAGCTGGCACAGCCTTACTTAACCGAAAAAAGCGTAACAGACCAACTGGTGCGTGAGGCATATGAGCGCATGAAGCAGGAAGTAAATGCTTCGCATATACTCATCTCGCTGCAACCTGATGCTGCTCCCCAAGATACACTGGCTGCCTATAACCGTATAATGGAGCTGCGTAAGCGCGCGCAAAACGGAGAAGATTTCGGAAAACTTGCAAAGCAAAATTCACAAGACCCATCTGCTGCCGATAACAGCGGTGAGCTGGGATATTTCACCGCCTTACAAATGGTTTATCCGTTTGAAGATGCAGCTTACAAAACTGCTGCAGGGCAAATCTCGATGCCTGTGCGTACGCGCTTTGGCTATCACCTGCTAAAAGTTAATGATAAAAGAGAAGCTCGCGGCGAGGCCAGGGTAGCACATATAATGGTGCGTTCTACTCCGGGTGCCCCTGCTGCTGACTCTTTGGCTGCCAAACAACGCGTAGATGCTATTTACCGCCGCGTTCAGAAAGGCGAGAACTGGGAAAAACTGGCTACAGAATTCTCTGAGGATGCAAATACCGCTAACAACGGCGGTGAGCTACCTTGGTTCGGAACAGGTCGCATGATTCCTTCTTTTGAGGAAGCTGCATTTGGGCTGCAAAAACCAGGAGAAGTGGCTAAACCAGTGTACACTCCTTATGGCTGGCACATTGTTAAATTGATAGAAAAGCGTGGCCTGCCTCCTTATGAAGAAATGGAACAGTACCTGCGCAACAAGATTGCCAAAGACTCCCGTTCTGAATTAAATAAAACCGCCTTTCAGAAACGCATCAAACAGGAAAACAGCTTCTCAGAAAGTGCCGAGGCTAAAGCTACTGCCATGGCAAAGGCAACAGATGCCTTGCTGCAAGCTAACTGGAGCTACGATCAGAACGATAAAACCCTTAAGCAAACATTGTTTTCCATACAGGGCAAAGCCTATACCATCGGCGATTTTTATGCTTATGTGCAGGAGCAGCAACGCCCACGCACTTCCGGCTCGGCTGAACATGCCCTAAACCTGCTTTACAACAGCTATGTAGATAAAAGCTTGCTAGAGTACGAAAAAGCAAACCTGGGCAACAAGTATGATGACTACAGGATGCTGGTGCAGGAGTACCACGATGGCATTTTGCTTTTCCAGTTGATGGATGAGAAAGTATGGTCTAAAGCCGTGGAAGACTCGGTAGGGTTGCTTTCTTATTTTAATCAGAACCGAGACAAGTATAAATGGGGAGAGCGTGCCGACGCCATTGTAATCAGCGCTGCCAACAAAGACCTATTACAGCAGGTACAGCAGCAAATGGATAAGCGCCGCTACCCTGTAAGCTTTGCGAAGTTAACAGATGTGCTGTTTGAGCAAAATAAGGCTGTTTTAAGCGCTGAAGGAAAAGCTAAGCTAGATGAGCTGGCACAACTACTACAGACAAACGAAGAGCTAACGCTGGACGTGAACGGACACACAGATGCCCGCGAGGCAGCCTCTCTGGCTGAGGCACGTGCTAAGGCAGCAGTTGCTTACCTGCAACAGCAAGGTGTAGCAGCAGCACAGGTTAGCACCAGTGTTCTTGGCACGCGTAAGCAGGCAGGCCCTGATAACACAGAAACTGGTCGCCGCCGTAATCGCCGTGTGTCTTTTACCCTCTATACTTCGGAACTAGGTGCACTTGCAGACAACATGAACAAGAGCAACCCATTGGGTGTGCAAATCACAGAAAAGAAGTTTCAACGTGGTGATAACAAAGCACTGGATGCTGTAAACTGGAAGCCGGGAACCTACACGGCACAGCAGAATGGCAGAGAGTACCTTATCATCATCAAAGATGTGCTAGAACCTGGTTATAAAGAACTTGACGAAGTACGTGGCTTAGCTATCTCGGACTACCAGAACTACCTGGAAGAGCAGTGGGTAAAAGAGTTGCGTCAGAAGTATCCTGTAACAATAAAGCAGGAGGAAGTAAGTAAGCTCGTTAGGCAATAAGTTGGTTCACACCGTTCTTGTTATGCTTTTCGGGTAATTCAGAATAAAGAAGTAATTTTAACGTTGATTTTCAGCGGAAGTATAAAACATCAAATTATCTTGAAAAATATTCATCAATTTGCCAAATCAGCCTTTGCTCTAATTTGCTTTGTTGCATTGTGTATTACGGCATCTGCCCAAGGACCTGTACAAAGCAAGGTAGACGGTATCATTGCTAAAGTAAACAGCAACGTAGTGCTTCGCTCTGATTTAGAGTTTGGTTACCTTCAGTACCTTGCCCAGTCAAAGCAACAGCCAAACGAAGACCTTAAATGCCAGATTTTCACGTCACTTTTACAAGATAAGCTCCTGCTTGCTCGTGCGCAGGTAGACTCTGTAACAGTTGAAGACGGCATGGTAAACAGCGAACTGAACCAGCGTATAGATTACCTGGCCAGCCAGGTAGGTGGTACCGATCGACTGGAGCAGTATTACAACAAAAGCTTAAAGCAGTTGCGCGACGAACTGCGCAAAACTGTGCGAGAGCAAATGGTGATGGAGAAAATGCAGCGTGAGATCACAAGCAAAGTAACTGTTACACCTAAAGAAATTAAGAAATATTTTAATGCTATCCCCAAAGACAGCCTCCCTTACTTCTCTACAGAAGTAGAAATCGGCCAGATAGTATCTTACGCTGAAATTGGGCGTGAGCAGAAACAGGAGGCACGCCAGAAACTGGAAGACTTACGCAAGCGTATACTTGCCGGTGAAGATTTTGCAACTTTGGCTAAGCAGTTTTCTCAGGATCCGGGTTCTGCCCAGGCAGGTGGAGAACTTGGCTTCTTCAAGAAAAAAGAGCTGGTGCCAGAGTATGAGGCAGCAGCCTTGCGCCTGGAGCCAGGTGGCATGTCCAATGTAATTGAGTCGCAGTTCGGTTTCCACCTGATTCAGCTGATTGAGCGCCGGGGACAGGAATTTAATACGCGTCACATTCTTATTAAGCCCGCAACAGCCACAGTAGATATTGCCGCTGCTGCCGAGAAGCTAGTAAATGTACGTTCGATGATCATGAGTGACAGCTTAACATTTGCCAAAGCTGCCAAAGAATATTCTGACGACAAGAATACAAAGGATAACGGTGGTATGATTACCAGCCGCGCCACAGGATCTACTTATACGCCCATGGATCAGGTAGATCCAGCCATTTTCTTTGTAATTGACACCATGCAGGTAGGTGAAATATCAAAGCCAATTCCGTTTACAACACCCGATGGCCAGGAAGCAATGCGCATCATCTACCTGAAGTCTAAATCAAAGCCACACCTGGCCAACCTTAATGATGACTATCAGAAGATAGCCAATGCAGCCCTGGCGCAGAAGCGTAGCAAAGCCGTAAACGAATGGTTCAGAAAGAATATTGATACCGTATACATCGACATCGATCCGGAGTACGAACACTGTGGAGGACTCCAACTAACGCAATAACTAAACATGACGCAGTTCACCTCTGACAAAGAAGCAGCCGACGCGCTACACCGTACTTACCAGGAGCTTACTTCTGAAATTTCCCGGGTTATTGTAGGGCAGGATGACGTAGTAAGATTAGTACTCACAGCTGTTTTTTGTCAGGGGCACTGCCTTTTGGTTGGTGTTCCGGGCCTGGCCAAAACACTACTTATACAAACCATTGCTTCTACACTCGACATGAGTTTTAACCGGGTGCAGTTTACACCGGATCTCATGCCATCAGACATTGTTGGTGCCGAAACACTGGACAATGACCGCAACTTTAAATTTGTAAAAGGCGCCATCTTTGCCAACATTGTTCTGGCTGACGAAATAAACCGCACGCCACCTAAAACACAGGCCGCTTTACTCGAAGCTATGCAGGAGCATGCTGTTACAGTAGCCGGCCACAGGTATACCCTGCCAAAGCCTTTCTTTGTGCTCGCCACGCAAAACCCAATTGAGCAGGAAGGAACCTACCCCCTGCCAGAAGCCCAGCTAGACCGTTTTATGTTCAACATCACGTTGGGCTACCCTAGCTACGAGTCTGAACTTCAGATTGTGAAAAACACAACAGGCGTTGTGCTCAACGAGCTTCAGAAAATACTTCATGCCGATGACATACTTGCTTTTCAGCAGTTGGTCCGCCGTGTGCCTGTGGTAGATAATGTGGTAGAGTATGCGGTGCAGTTAGTACACAAAACACGCCCCAACATGCCTATGGCTTCTCCGCAGGCTAATCAGTTCCTGGAATGGGGTGCTGGCCCAAGGGCATCACAGCACCTGATAGTCGGTGCTAAATGCAATGCGATTTTGAACGGCAAGTATAGCCCGGATATAGAGGACGTACAGGCTGTTGCTTTGCCTATCCTGCGCCACCGCATCGTACGTAATTTTAAAGCTGAAGCCGAGGGCATTACAGTAGAGCAACTTATCCAAGAGATGCTATAGGTAATTTTGAATAACTGATTTGTGAATGCGTGCAGATTTATACTTCAACATTGCTTAATTATTCAGTTATTCAGAAGTCACTCATTCAAAATTGACATAAATTGGATGTAAGTCAAATTGGTGTAATTTTGCAGTCATACAATTTTCTCACATTACCACATAAGATATATGGAGGCGGCTGCACTTTTCTTTCGCTTTAAAGATAACCTGGCAACTGTAGCTGGTGCACTTAACAGTAAACTGGAAGTGCGCTCTATGCCATACAACACTTCTATTCCACTGGAGTTAAACCTATTGGCTGATGTACTGCGCCTGCATGGGCTGGAGTTTAATTCTGCTACACCCGGTGCTGCACGCCTGTTTGATTTCCAGCAGTGGTATGCCCAACACGAAGAGCAAGTAAACCAGGTAATGCAGCGCGTGCTGGAAGATAAAAGAGCTTACATGAAGACCGCAACGGGCACTGTACTGCAGAAAGAGATGCTGTACCGCCGCCTGGAGTATTTCAAAGAGGCAGCTCATACGTTGGATGTAATGATGATCCAGCAAAACCTGCACAGCCCGAAGCATTTTAGCTATCCGTTCCTAAACGCATAGTATAGCCATAACAAAAACAGCAAAGCCGCTGCCTTTTCTCAAGGTCAGCGGCTTTGCTGTTTATACGTGTTCCTTTAAACTTCGCAACGTGCGCAGCTCCTGTGAGCGTTTTGCCCGCTACGAAGCAATTTAAATCTAATGTCATCTCGATGTTAAGAGAGATCTCTTCATAATATTAAGTATAGATCTCTCCTATCGCCGAGATGACAGAAGGGCTGGAGCTGATCGATAATCTAACTGCCTACGCCTACCAGGCTTTACTTCCGTATCGACGTGTGGCTGTCTTTAGAGTGCTCTAGGTTCAGATCGTCTTTCGGTTGCTGCTTCATACTATCGGCTGCCTGGTCACCGGCAGGGCCTTTGGCTATGAGCGTACCACCGTCAACAGGCCATATGGCTCCGGTTACGTAAGAAGCTTCGTATGATGCCAGGAACAGGTATACATTGGCTACCTCCTCTGGTGTACCTCTTCGGCCCATCAACGTTCCTTGCGTTACCATTTTCTCCATTTGCTTATCCATTGGGCCCGTCTCTTTGTGCGTCCAGCCCGTATCAATAGGCCCTGGGGCAACAATATTACAACGCACCCCGTTCTGCGCCTGCTCTGCTGCCAGTCCTTTGGTGAAGGCATGGTTAAAGCCCTTAGTGCCACCGTAAGGAGCATTCTGGGCGATACCCAACACTCCAGACTCTGAGCCCGCTGTTACAATGTTGCCCTTCGTTTTCTGCAATTCGGGCAATGCTGCGCGGCTCATGGCAAAGGTTGTCTTAATATTGTTCTTCAATAGGTAGTCAAACGCTTCTTCTGTAAAATCCGGCAGCATGTTAGTTTCCGGAAACGTGCCTGCATTGTTGATCAGGATATCCAGCTTGCCATATTGCTTTACCGCCAGTTCTACACAAGTTTGCGCTATCGCCAACGAGGAAAGGTCTCCTTTGAACGGAGTGGCAGTGCCTCCCTCCTCCTGTATACCTTTCACCACATCTTCTACCGGATCTTCTGGCAAACCAGCCACTATTACCTTTGCTCCCTCTTTAGCGAACTTCTTACTAATGGCTTCGCCTATACCTGCTCCACCGCCTGTTACAATCGCTACTTTTCCTTCAAGTCTGTTTCCCATTTTGTTTTCGTAGTTAAGTCCTTCGTTTATATTTTTACTCACTTTTATGAAACGGCAATCATTACAAAGCAGTTTTGGAAAACCGCACACCTGAACAAGTAGCTGCACGTTTTCGGGTGGTTAACGTATGCTAAAATTTAGGCGCCCCATTTTCACCCACAAACTTTAATCATATGAGCTTTCTCTACAACACACTACCCGAGGCTCTCGAGGAGCAGATAAAAACACTTAACCTAACACTACGCCCCTATCAGGAAGGTGATGAGAACGACTTTATGCGCCTGCTGCAGGAAAACCACTTATATCTTGCTCCTGCCTTTTCAAAAAGGGTTGCCCGGGTAAAAGCGCTCGATGATGCAAGATCTCAGATACGCCAGCTGCGCTCTGACTGGGAAAACCGCAGAACGTTTGACTTTGGTGTATGGCTAAAACAAGACGGCACTTATATCGGAAACATCGCTCTAAAGAATCTGGACAGGTCTGTGCCTAAGGCTGAGGTCGGGTTATACTTTAAAGATTGGCCCACTACGCACCAGCTCGCCCAGGAAGCCTTAGACGAAGTGCTTTCGTTTGCTTTCGATAAGCTTGGCATGAATAAGCTATACCTTAGATGCACCAGCACCAACGTAAGCTATGGAGAACTAGCTCAGGAATGCGGCTTCAGGAAAGAAGGTGTGTTGCGCAGTGATTTTCGTGGTACCGATGCTGAAGAACTACTAGACCTTAGCTATTACGGCCTTACCCGGTCTGATTTTGAGCAGGTTCAACAGCAACAGCAGGAAACGCATTCTGCTGCTGTTATCTGATAAGCAGGTTTGATTTAGACCTTACTACCTCTTTGGCTTGGCAACAAAAAAATCTGTGTTAAAGCTAAGGTAGAAAGCCGATGAGAATTCAAGCTTGGGGTTATTAAAGTCAACCAGCGGCTCCAGACGCAGCGTAAGATTAAGATCTTCGATCAGTTCAATGTCTTTCATGAAGCGTAAAATCAGTATTTCGCGCTCCTTTTCCCGATAGTCCGGATATTTGAATGCGGTTGAAGCAGATTGATATAGCTGCCCTCCCAGTTCGGTTATGTAGCCATTGCCACGCCAGTAGCTTAGCATCACATCCTGATATTTTGTATATATACCTACATTCAAGTATAACCCATATCCTTGCTTATATGGCAATTGATACTCGTTAGAGAAGTCTTTGAAGCCTACAATGTAGTTCTTGGTGTACAGGCTGTGTAGTACCTTTCGCTCATACTTTTTCTCAAGCTCTAGGCCTATAGCTGCATTAGCTACTGTAGTTAAGGGCAAGTCTGACGCATCAATCTGGCCGCCTTTATGCTGCGCTGTAAACTGCACCGGTAACCACAGATATAAGCTGTCAGCCAGATTACCTCGCCCTTCCTGCGCTAGTAAAAGAATGTTTAACGCTGCCCCTCCGTTAATCAGCTCCTGCTCATTATCTCCTTCATAAATCATATTTGCCCAGTCTATCCAGGAGTCAAGGCGCACGCGCTGCGTATTCAGTTTATACTGTATCCCGTTTTCCAGCCGGTGGGTAATCAGGCGCTCGAAATCGTAGAGCGGTTCAATGTAGCCATGATTCAGGTTGCCTTCTAGTGTACCAAATAATAATGCCCACTTCTCGCGCTGCAATTTTATCGTAAAAGTAGGCGCAATATTTTGATAGCCTGAAGCCCCGAAGTCTTTCCAGAGAAGTACCCCTGTCTCAATTTTTATATTTTCTGTAGGCTGATAAGACAGGCTAGGGTTAAGCTGATAGCCAAAAAGCGTATAACCATCAGCTATCTTATTAAAGTACTCGTTGTTCTTCAGGAATCCGAGAGCCCTAATATTTATCCTAATTTCATTAGCATTATCCTTAAGCACAGGTACTTGCTGCCTTAAGGCACTGTTATTTAACTGAGCCTCAGCAAAAGGACTTATAGTCAGCAAACTTAACAGAAAAAAAACAGTGAAAAAACGCATAAATATAGAAACAGATGGCACAAAAAGCTGCTAAAGTGTGTTAAGATCAGAAGGCACTAATACAGCTAAAATATTTAGCAAATTACTTGCTGACAATTTTGTAGATTGGTGTCAAATTTGTAATTTCACCTTCAATATAAAGCTAATTAACAAAACACACATGAGCGTAAGCAACGAAAAACTGAAGGCCCTACAGCTGACCATGGATAAGCTCGACAAAACTTACGGCAAAGGTACCGTAATGAAATTGAGCGACAATAAGGTAGAGGACATTCCTGCTATCTCTACTGGTTCGTTAGGTCTTGATATCGCTTTGGGCATCGGCGGTTTGCCACGTGGTCGTGTCGTAGAAATCTATGGCCCTGAGTCATCAGGTAAAACCACGCTTACCTTGCACTGCATCGCCGAAGCCCAGAAGAAAGGCGGCTTGGCAGCTTTTATTGATGCAGAGCACGCATTTGATAGAGCATATGCCCAAAAACTTGGCATTGATACAGAAAACTTATTGATATCTCAGCCAGACAACGGTGAGCAAGCGCTTGAAATCGCTGATCACCTGATTCGCTCTGGTGCTATAGACATTATTGTGATTGACTCTGTTGCCGCCCTGGTGCCTAAAGGCGAACTGGAAGGCGACATGGGTGACAGTAAGATGGGTTTGCAGGCACGTTTGATGTCTCAGGCGCTGCGTAAGCTGACTGGCACGATCAACAAAACCGGATGTACTTGTATCTTCATTAACCAGTTGCGTGAGAAGATCGGTGTTATGTTTGGTAACCCAGAAACAACAACTGGTGGTAACGCCCTGAAATTCTATGCATCTGTTCGTCTTGATATCCGCCGTATTGGCCAGATCAAAGAGAGCGCAGACAACATTACCGGTAACCGCACACGTGTTAAGGTAGTGAAGAATAAAGTAGCACCTCCATTTAAAGTAGTTGAGTTCGACATCATGTATGGCGAAGGTATTTCTAAAGTTGGTGAGATACTTGACCTGGGCGTAGAGCTGGGTATTGTGAACAAATCCGGTTCATGGTTCTCTTACAACGGCGACAAATTAGGTCAGGGCCGTGACGGTGTGAAGCAGATACTGCTGGATAACCCGGAACTGAGCGAAGAAATAGAGGGCAAGATCAGAGCTATTGTAAAAGGTGAGCCAGAGAAAGTAGCTGCTGCACTAGATGATGCCGCTGCCGCTACTGCCGCCGCAGAATGAACTTTGTTTCCCAACCTGAAGTAAAAGAAAAAGGTGCTGCCATGTGTAGCACCTTTTTTTATTGTGAATGAATTGATTACCTCTTTTAGATTGTTTAATTTAAAGCTTGAGAAACAGTTGGTATAAAACTTGATTAGACAAAGGTAACAAGACGCTGAACCTTAAATAGAGGCTATTATGAAAAAGTTTTTCCCTGTACTCCTCATACTTACACTGGTAATCTTTGGCTTTGCAACCAAAGACCGGATGCGACAGGTGCCGAACGATAGCTTTGGTACCGGAGAGGTATTAAAGTATAAAGTACACTATGGCCCAATAACAGCTGCCGAAGCCGTTATTGATGTTTCGCCTACCATACACCTTATAAACGACAGGCCATGCTACAAAGCAACGGTTTATGGATCCACTAACAGCTTTTTTGACCTCACAATCAGGGTACGTGATACCTGGCAATCTTATATAGACACAGCTGCCATAGTACCGCAGCGCTCTTTCCGTAATATTGAGGAAGGCAAATACCGCAAGCGCGAAACAGTGGATTTTGACCATTACAGGAATAAGGCCTACATGGAAAAAAAGAAGCGCTCTAAAGATGTTGAGAAAAAAACATTTAAGGTTGCTGATAACGTGCAGGATATAGTGAGTGGCTTTTACTACCTCCGCACACTGGATTATGATAAAATGCGTGTTGGCGACAAGACTACAGTAAAAGGCTTCTTTGATGAAGAAAACTTTAACATGGAAGTAGAGTACAGAGGCCGCGAAACAGTATCGACTAAAGCCGGGGATATTAAAGCTATAAAACTGGTACCTCGCATGCCTAAAAACGAGATGTTTAAAGGCGACAATTCCATTACGGTTTACCTGTCTGACGATAAAAACAAAATACCTGTGCTGATACAGGCGGAGATGTTTGTAGGATCGCTAAAAATCAACTTATACGACTACAAAAATCTGAAAAACAAGCTCATGATTGCCCAAAAATAGCAGCAAGCTATCCTAACCAGGAGCTTTGCTTTATGTGCAGCAAAAGCCGCAAATGTTAAGAAAATATTATGATTCAATTATCATAATGCGATTACTAATTCATCAGATATCTTTGTAGTGGAATTTAGGTATTGCAGTAGGATTTAAAGCTGCTGATGCTCGTTTAGTTGAAGTAGCCGAAAGTGCTGCCTGTAGCACCCCTTTACAGACCCTAATCCCTCATAACGTGCAAACCACAACCAACTACAAGATTTTAGTAGTAGATGATGATCCAGATATTGTGGAGCTACTACAATACAACCTCACCCGCGAAGGGTATGATGTTGCCACTGCTGAGAATGGTAAAAAGGCTATCGATGCAGCCATTCTATCAAACCCGGACGTTATTCTGATGGATGTAATGATGCCAGTGATGGATGGCATCGCCGCCTGCCGCCAACTGCGTGAGATGGGTGAATTCAGAAGCACACATATTATCTTTTTAACAGCCCGATCTGAAGAATTTTCTGAAGTAGCCGCCTTCGATGCCGGAGCCGACGACTTTATCACGAAACCCATTAAACCCCGTGCACTCCTAAGCCGCCTGGCTGCTTTTGCCCGCCGCGATGCGCAGGAAGAAGAGCAGGATAAAGTAATTGAGATTGGTGACTTACGCATAGACCGCACCAGCTTTGCCGTTTATAAAGGAGAAGCAAAAATCACGCTTCCTAAAAAAGAATTCGAACTGCTTTCTTTTCTGGCTGCCACACCTAACAAAGTATTTAGCCGCGAGGAGTTGCTAAACAATGTATGGGGTAGCGATGTGTATGTCATTGCCCGTACAGTAGATGTACACATTCGTAAAGTGCGTGAGAAAATCGGAGAAGATAATATTAAAACGATAAAAGGAGTAGGCTATAAGTTCAATACTGACTGATAGCACGTTTAACACATTCATTCAAGCAGCTTGAACCCGCCTTTACAGGTGGACTTCATGCTGCATTATTTTTTTTAGCAGCACCCCTTCGCATGAGCTAATTTATTTATCTTATGCTCTCATACTTGTGTTACCCACATGAACCTTACGTCACGCTCACTTGCCCTTTTGATATCTTTAGCGGTAGCCTTTGTGCTGACAGCTTTTCTTGCCCTAGCTAGCTATTTTTCCTCACAGGGGCTGGTTGTGGCACTGGTATTTGTCTTTATCAGCTGCTTTCTGCTGATCTACTTTTCGTATGAGGCACTGGTGTTTCGGGAGGTAAAAAACGTTTACTCAAGCCTTGAAAAAATAAAGCGCCAGGACTTTAAGAAGGTCGAAAGCAAATCCACCTTCTCAGCTGACCCCCTCAGGAAAATCAAGGAAGATATTTACCTGATTGCAGAGCGAAAGCAACAGGAAATAGATGAACTGAAGCGCCTGCAGGTGATGCGCCGCGAATTCCTGGCAGATGTATCACACGAACTAAAAACACCTATCTTCGCTGCCCAGGGCTTTATCCATACCCTACTTGACGGAGCCATGGATGATCCAAACGTGCGCGATAAATTTCTGCAGAAAGCCGCTAAAAGCCTGGATGGTCTTGATATACTTGTGCAGGATTTAATCAGTATTTCGCAATTCGAAAAAGGGGTGGTAAAGATGGAAAAGCGAAACTTTGATGCAGCGCAACTGGTACGTGAAGTGGCTGAGCAACTGGAACAGAAAGCTGCCCTTCACGAGATAACGCTTCACGTAGAGGCTGACTCTAATCAAAAGACGATGCTGTACGCTGACCCAAACCGTATCCGGCAAGTCTTCATCAACCTGATTGATAACGCCATTAAATATGGGCGTAAAGGCGGCAATATCTGGGTCACTCTTGACGAAGGCAAAAAGAAGTATACCATCACCGTAAAAGACGACGGCAAAGGAATTGCGCAAGAGCATATCAACCGTATTTTTGAGCGCTTTTACCGGATTGATAAAAGCCGTGCCCGCGACACTTCCAGTACAGGTCTGGGCCTCGCCATCTGTAAGCATATTGTGGAAGCACACCGCTCTTTTATTGCTGTAAAAAGTGAGATAGATAAAGGCACTACCCTCCGCTTTAAGCTACAAAAAGCAAAGTAGCGGTTTGTTGCAGATGCTACAACGAAAGGTATCAGGCCTTCGAACCTAGGTCTTGCTGGCACTGCCGAAAGCACAGGGGAACAAACGCATAACAAAAATGCGTATCTTTGCAGCATCCGCAGCTCTACGTATGGCTGCGCCAGAACAAAGTATAGCAACACATGAAATACCCGGTTTTTGAAGAGCTGATTATATTTGAGAATGAGGATTATGTGGTAGTAAACAAGCCGCCCTTTCTGGCCACGCTGGAAGACCGCACACCCAACACCACAAACCTTTTAAAAATTGCCCGCCAGTATAACCCAGACTTGCAGGCTTGCCACCGCCTGGACAAAGACACATCGGGCTGTTTAGCATTTGCTAAAAATGCTGAGGCATACCGCCATCTGTCTATGCAGTTTGAGGCGCGCGAAGTATACAAAGTATACCATGCCGTAGCCTGGGGCACACACAAGTTTGAAGAGCAACTGGTAAGCCGTTCTATATTGGCTAATGCCAAAGGCGTAGCTAAACTTTCGCCACAAGGCAAGCCCGCTGAGACCTACTTTAACACGCTGGAAACCTATAACCGCCACACATTGGTAGAGTGCCTGCCGGTAACAGGTCGCATGCACCAGATACGTGTGCATCTGGCATTTTTAGGCGCACCTATCGTGAGCGATAAATTGTATGGGGGCGATGACTTGTTTCTAAGCAGCCTCAAGCGCAAGTTTAACCTGAAGCAAAACACAGAAGAACAGCCTTTGATCAAAAGGTTTGCATTGCACTCCTTTAACCTGGGCTTTGTGCTGATCAATGGGGAACCTGTAAAGATAGAGGCACCTTATCCGAAAGACTTTGCTGTGCTGGTAAAACAGCTCCGGAATAGCTAATTTACGCAAAGATCTTTATTGACAAAGGCCAAAAGACGCAGTAACAGCTACTCCTTTTGGCCTTTATGCTTTTATGCAGGCTGCTAAACTTTGAGACATGCATTGAAGCAAATATTACTCTTTAAGACTTATACACCTGCAATACAATCTTCCCGATGTTCTTGTTCTGCTCCATATAGCGATGCGCCTCAGCAACATCCTGCCAGTCAAAGACAGAATCAACCACAGGCTTGATAGCTCCATTTTTGAAGTATGGCATAGTAAATTGGCTCATTTCCTGTGTTAGCTGCACCTGGTACTCTCGTGTACGGGAACGTAGTGTTGAACCCATTACATGTAGCCGCTTTGCCAATATCTTTCTTAAGTCAAGCTCTTCTACTTTTCCACCTCCCAGGCTAGCCAGTATCACCATACGGCCGTCCATGCGCAGGCATTCTATGTTCTGCTTAAAGTATGGCCCGGCTATAAAATCAATTATCACATCCACACCTTCGCTATTGGTGTAGGCTAACACCTCATCTTCAAAGTCATTGGCTTTATAGTCGATAGCTTTATGAGCACCTAAATCAAGGCAAGCCTGTAGTTTTTGTGCTGATGCCGTTACCAGCACCTCCGCATTTATGGCACGAGCCAACTGGATGGCTGCCGTACCCACACCACTTGCTCCGGCGTGTATTAGTACCCGCTCCTGTGTTTGCAGTTTTCCGAGCCATACCAGCGCCTGAAAAGCCGTCAGAAACACCTCTGGTATAGCTGCAGCCTCTTCCATACTTAAATTATCAGGCACAGGCATAGCCATGGCTTCGTCTATCACGGCGTACTCAGCATAGCCGCCACCAGGCAGCAACCCGAATACTTTATCCCCTTTCTTGAAACGTATGCAGTTTGAACCGGCCTCTACCACCTCACCGGCAATCTCGAGGCCCAGCAGCGGACTGGCTCCATTAGGTGGCGGATATTTACCCTGTCGCTGCAATGTATCGGCACGATTTAGAGCGGTGGCGTAAACCTTTACCAGCAGTTCGTCAGGCAGTGGCGAAGGTTGCTCATAGTCACCAAGTATAAGCTGTTCCGGGCCGCCCGGTTGTTTTACAAGTATGGCTTTCATAAGTATAGATTTGATAAAAAAGAAGTATACGTAGCTTTGCATTAACTACATTGCAATTTAGCGGTTACAGAAAGTATCATACAAAACAGCAAGGGCTAGCCTTATCAGCAAGAGCGCTTTACTCTCTCGCTTTCAGCATTTTATTAAGGATGTGTTGCATATCAAACAAATAGCACCTATCTTTGTGTCCATTTTCAGAGAACCGAAAGTAAAAAGTTAAATAAAATAAATCGCTTACAACCACCAAAATGGATCATTTAAGTTATAAGACCCTTAACGTCAGCAAAAAAACAGCCAATAAAGGCTGGGTGATTGTTGATGCAGGGCAAGGAAGCTTGGGTCGTGTGGCATCAGAGGTTGCCAAGATCCTGAAGGGCAAAAACAAGCCTTCATACACTCCTTTCGCTGACTGCGGTGACAACGTTATTATCATCAATGCTGATGACACGCGTTTCACAGGCCGTAAGTGGGACCAGAAGTACTACCTGACACACACTGGTTACCCAGGTGGTCAAAAAAGAACTTCTCCACGTGAGCTTAAGGCAAAATCATCAACGCTGCTTGTAGAGCGCGCTGTTCGTGGCATGCTGCCTAAAAACAGACTGGGCCGTGAGCTGTTCAGAAATCTTCATGTTTTTGCAGGAAGCGAGCATCCTTTTGCAGCTCAGCAGCCTAAAGAATTAACCCTCAACATCTAATTAATTAATGGAAGTTATCAATACATCTGGTAGAAGAAAAACCTCGGTGGCACGCATCTACATGACGTCCGGGCAAGGGAATATCACTATTAACGGTAGAGATTACAAAGAGTATTTCCCTAGTGAAGTACTCCAGACTATCGTGAATCAGCCGTTTCAAACCTTGGAGTCAATTGGCAAGTACGATGTGAAAGCCAATATCAGAGGTGGTGGTGTAAGCGGCCAGGCTGAAGCACTTAGACTTGCAATCTCTAAAGCACTGGTAGTAGAAAACGCCGAGACTAAATCTGCTCTTAAGAAAGAAGGTTTCATCACTAGAGACCCTCGTATGGTGGAGCGTAAGAAGTTCGGTAAGCGCAAAGCGCGTCGTTCATTCCAGTTCAGTAAACGTTAATATTAAAGGTGTATCAACAACATGGCAAGTACTAATTATAAAGAATTACTTGAGGCAGGTGTTCACTTCGGTCACCTTACCCGCAAGTGGGATCCCAAAATGGCTCCATATATCTTCATGGAGAAGAATGGTATCCACATTATTGACCTGAACAAAACGTTAGTTGCGATTGACGAAGCTACTTCTGCTATCCGTAACATTGCGAAGTCTGGTCGTAAGATCTTGTTTGTAGCTACTAAGAAACAAGCACAGGAAATTGTGGCAGAAGAGGCGCGTCGCCTTAAAATGCCTTACGTTACTGAGCGTTGGTTAGGTGGTATGCTTACAAACTTCGCTACTGTGCGTAAGTCTCTTAAGAAAATGTCTACCATCGATAAAATGATGAAAGACCCAGAGCAGTCTAAAGCATTGGCGAAACGTGAAAAACTTATGCTTTCTCGTGAGCGTGAGAAACTGGATCGTGTATTAGGCGGTATCACCGACCTTTCTCGCCTGCCAGCTGCTCTGTTCGTAGTAGACGTAAAGCGTGAGCACATCGCGGTAAAAGAAGCACACAAGCTTAACTTGCCTGTATTCGCTATCTGCGATACAAACTCAAACCCAGAATTGGTAGATTTCCCTATTCCTGCAAACGATGACGCATCTAAGTCTGTGTCTCTGATCGTTTCTCTGATTGGTAAGGCTATCGAAGATGGTTTATCTGAGCGTAAAGTTGACAAAGAGGAAACTGAGCGTAAGCGTTCTGAAGAAGAAGGCATCAAAGAGAAGCAAGAAGCTGACGAGCAATAAGAAGTAATTTATATTGCTACATAATAAACTGAACATTGGGCACAAAAGCTTCAATGTTCAGTTTGTTTTAGGGGATTTGGGTTGAGACAAAGGATGAATTGACAAAGGATGAAAGACCATGTCGTTACTAACTGTCCTGAACACCAACTCCGACCAACAGAAAATTCTTATTTATTAATTCATAATTCTTAATTATAAAAAGATGGCTATTACAGCACAAGACGTTAACAAACTGCGCCAGGAAACTGGTGCTGGTATGATGGATTGCAAAAAAGCGCTTACTGAAGCTAATGGCGACTTTGAAGCAGCTAAAGATATTCTGCGTAAGCAAGGCCAGAAAATTGCAAGCAAGCGCGCTGATAACGCTACCTCTGAAGGTATCGTGATGACGCAAGTGAGCGAAGACGGCACTAACGGCAAAGTGATTGCATTAGCTTGCGAAACAGAGCCAGTATCTAAAGTTGCTGACTTCCAGACGTTGGCACAAGCGGCTATGCAAGCTGCTGTTTCCTCTAACGCTGCTACTAAAGAAGATTTACTTGCTGTTGCTCAGGCTGACGGTCGCTCACTTCAGGATCACATCACTGACCTGATGGGTAAAATTGGTGAGAAAATCGAAGTAATTTCTTACGAAAATATCACTGCTGAGAAAGTTGTTTCTTACGACCACTCTAATGGTAAATTAGGTGTATTGGTTGCTTTAACAAACACAGGCGGTACTGAAGTAACAGAGGTTGGTAAAGACGTAGCGATGCAAATTGCTGCCATGAAGCCAATCGCTGTTGACAAAGACGGTGTTGACTCTGCTACTGTAGAGCGTGAGATCGAAGTTGGTAAAGAACAAGCTCGTGCTGAAGGTAAGCCAGAGGCTATGCTTGAGAAAATTGCCATGGGTAAACTGAACAAGTTCTACAAAGAAAACACTTTGTTGAACCAGGAATTCGTAAAGGACCCATCTTTAACTATCGCTCAGTTGCTTGATAAAACAAGCAAAGGCATGACAGTTGCTGAATTCAAGCGTGTTGCTATTGGTTAATTCCAATTGAACATATATTAAAAAGCCCACCTTACGGTGGGCTTTTTT
>NZ_JBHTLD010000023.1:0-31093 GCF_042678745.1 Pontibacter rugosus
CTTTCCTAATTACTTTGTATTCGTTGCCTATCAAACCTGTCTCTTTGCCAGCCCATCCTTCTTAAGATTTATTTTATCAAGTATTGTTGCTTTCTTAATCATGTGGGGAAGCTTTTACCTGGAGGACCGATTGTATAGTTTATTTTTATTTATGTCATCTGTGGCAGTAATCTTAGCTGCTGCCATATCAATTTATTTTGATGAAGCTTGCATGCACTTTATGTTAGTCCTTCTGTTATGCAGCATGATATTCCATCAGGCTAAGCAGGAGCTATTATTGTTCTCAGTAGCTGACTGTTTTGAATTGATGTATGGAAAAGGCATAAAAAAAGGGAGATGCTGTAGCACCTCCCTCATAAGTTCATCTGTTCTGTTAAAACTCCAGATTCTCTTTTTCTATTTCCCAATTAGCTCTTACTTCAAGTGCCTTAGGATGTATATATACAGGCTCAGGCAGTCTTTTGAATTCCGGATCGCCTTTATCCCATTTACCATTGTTGTTCGCATCAATCAGTACCCTGATCTGATAAGTTCCTGGTGTTACACTGTTGAACCGGTACGTATTCTTCCCTTGCTGTTGCTCTACTACTTTGAATTCGCTATTTAATAGCTGCACAATATAAGAAGTATAACTCGTGTTTATCCGACCGCTTATAACACCAGTTCCTTTCTCTTCTGAGATAGATAATTGTAGTTGTGGAATTGATAATGGAGCACCTTCTAATGGAACCACAGCTGCAGTATCCAATACTATTACAACCTGTTTAACTTTATTAGGGATTGAAGGGAGACTGAATCTGATTTCTGTATTTGTTCTATCCAGACTGATTTGCTCAGGGTAGGTTAGCGTATGTATAACGGTGCTATCTGCCATCAAGCTTATAGGAGTAGTGCCTTGTATGCGTACAGGTGTTTGTAATTCTATAACAACTGGCTGGCCTACTGCAAATCCTCCTGAATTCTTTGTGTTGATAACCTTGACTTGTGCTCCTTTTATACGTGTTGATATTTTACCTTCAAAAGCTATTTCAAGTGTGTCTACGCCTATATTTCCTGCAGAATCTATTGCTGCTAGTATAGCTTTTCCACCTGAGAAATTCTGTGTTTTGAATAGCTCCGCATACTTTCCGTCTGTTGCTATTCTACTCATAATGGTATCCTTTCCTGTTACTGAAATCGCGTTGAAAGCTTGAATCCCTTCGTTATAGTTGGCGACAAATCTATCAGTAAATCTTTCTCTTGCCAGTAGTATAGGTTTCTTCGTATCAATCCTGATCGTTTGCAGCTTTACTGTATCTGTTGTGGGAGTTATCATTATCGGCTCTGGCAGATAAGCTATTCTTTCTTCTTCAGAGTCGTAGTAAGAATTGTTGTTTTTATCAACTAATGCATACATTCTATAGCTCCCTTCCTTCACATTGTCTAGCCTGAAATTTCCTTGAGCATCGGTTGTAGTAAGATAGTATGGTCTGTTCTTTCGTATGCTTAATGTATCTCCTGTCTGATATAGAGCTACCACCGCTTCTTTTTCCGGTGTTTGTTTCAACAGGTTTACCACTGTTCCGCTTACACGGCTAGAGTCTATAAAGGTGCCGGTGCTAAAGGATAATCGTAATCCCTGGGCTTTGTTCTTTTCAGTGATATCTGTTATTCCTTGCCTGAAATTTAAAGTATAAGTTGTGCTGTCTTGTAAGGGTTTTTCGAATTCCAGCGATAGCTCGTTTCGTTTCGATATTACCTTGTATCTGTTGTTGATATTTGGTGTAATGAGCAGCTCTTTTGTTAAGTTATTCTGCTGAACCTCTTCATCAAACGTGAGCGTAATTGTGCGGGTATCCACATTTAACTCCTGATCTTTAGGATTGCTGCTGATGAGCTTCGGAGGTGTTTCATCTTTAGGGCCTCCATCTGGTGGATTTTGTGTAGCACATGCTGCCAAGCCTGTTAATAAACCTGCGGCAATAATCTTATTTAGTAGCTTCATAAAGTATTTATCTGAAACGAAAATAGGCAAACCATAGCTTGCCTATTTTATTATGCACGTAAATTTGCTGCTATTATTTTCTTTTTGCTACAAAAATTAAGCTGGAATAATCGTTTCCATTTTTTTCTGCATAGCTGTTTGAACGGTAACCGTTCATAACGCTGCTTAGCATCTTTGTCTTTCCTTCTTTGTGCTTTTCGCTTAGCATGCTTACATAGTAGGCATCAAATTTCATTGGCAACACTTCTTCTAGCACCATTTTATGCTTCTTCAAAAAGCGCTTCATGGTTGCCTGTGTAAAGTGATACAGGTGGCGCGGTACATCATAAGCTGCCCAATTCTCGCGGTACTCTTTGGCATCATGCGAGTCAGCATTTGGTACAGCTATAATCAACGTACCATCATCCTGCAGGCTCTCTAAAATCTGAGACATTGTTTCGTTCAACGAGTGAATGTGCTCCAGTACATGCCAGAGAGATATAACCTCAAATTTTTCGCCCTCTATATCTTCCAGGTTTGTAGCAATAACCTCTTCTGTTTCTTCTGAGGCTATTTCACGCGCTTTAGTATTTGGCTCTATTCCTCTTATCTCCCACCCATCTTTTTTGCAAGCTGATAGAAAGGTGCCGGTGCCACAACCATAGTCCAGAATGCTACCTTTGGCTGGCGCGTACCTGTTGATAAGTTCAACTTTCTGCTTTGTAGTAATAGAACGTACTACATGGTAAGCTCTGTTGATAATCCCGTGTTTAATATTGCTATGCGAGATGTATTCCTCTGATTCATAGTACCGGCCTATGCTTTCTTTATCTGGCCTTGGATTGGTGAATTTGAACGTACAGTTCTCACATTCCACAATTACAAAGCTTTCTTTAGATACAGCGTTATCGTTTACTACTAAAAAGTTTTTGAAGTCTTCTTTCCCACAAATAGGGCATTGTTCCAGTCTTTCGTAGCTCATGTATTATTTCCCAAGGTATACCATTAACACCGAAATATCTGCTGGCGATACGCCACTGATTCTGGAAGCTTGCCCTATTGTTTCCGGCTCCACTTTCAGTAATTTTTCTTTTGCCTCTTTAGATAATGCTGGTATATCGCGATAGTTTATTTTGCCTTTGATAGTATAGTTTTCAAGTTCGCCCATTCTGGCAGCCATACTGTACTCCTTCTCAATATAGCTTTCATACTTCACCTGTATACCTGCTTGCTCCACGCTTTCCTGCTTAAACTTGCTCAGGTATTCTCCCACTGATGCAACTACTTTTGCTATGTGTTCAATCTCCACATTTGGCCGTTTTATCAGTTGGCCTGCACGCTGTTTTTCTATTATTGGAGCAGAGCCAATTTCCTCCAGCATACTGTTGATATCTTTAGGCTCTATTGCCTTGTTGTTTAAGTATGCAATGATTTCTGCTGTTTCCTCTATCTTTTTATCCACAGCTTTCAAACGGGATTCATCTGCCAAACCTAGTTCATATCCTAGTTTAGTTAAGCGTATATCGGCATTGTCCTGGCGCAGTAAAATGCGGTGTTCTGCACGAGAGGTAAACATGCGGTAGGGTTCATCTGTCCCTTTATTTACTAGGTCATCAATCAACACGCCGATGTATGCTTCAGAACGTTTTAAGATAAACGGCTCTTTGGAGTTTATCTTGTTGTGTGCATTGATTGCTGCCATCAGTCCTTGGCAAGCTGCTTCTTCATAACCAGTGGTGCCATTTATTTGGCCGGCAAAGTATAGGTTCTGTACTAGCTTTGTTTCTAACGTCAGGTTCAATTGTGTTGGCGGGAAGAAGTCATACTCGATGGCATAGCCAGGGCGGAACATCTTCGCGTTTTCAAATCCTACAATCTTGCGTAGCGCTTTTAACTGTACATCTTCAGGAAGCGAGCTTGAGAATCCATTTACATAAACTTCTACTGTACTCCACCCTTCCGGCTCCACAAAAATCTGATGACGATCTCTATCTGCAAAGCGGTTGATTTTATCTTCTATAGATGGGCAGTAGCGTGGGCCTAATCCCTGAATACGGCCTTGGAACATCGGAGATTTTTCAAAGCCAGTTTTTAGGATCTCGTGTACTTCAGAGTTTGTATAGGTGATATAGCAGCTGCGTTGCTTTGCTAGCGGTTGCGTATCTGTATATGAAAACTTGCTTGGGTTTTCGTCGCCGTACTGCTCTTCCATTTTGCTATAGTCAAGCGAGCGCCCATCTACACGTGGAGGAGTTCCTGTTTTCATTCGGCCTGCTTCAAAACCAAGTTCTACCAGTTGTTCCGTTATTCCTTTTGCTGATTTTTCAGCGGCACGTCCTCCTCCTAGCTGCTTCTCGCCTATGTGGATAATTCCATTTAAAAAGGTGCCATTCGTTAAGATAACCGCCTTTCCTCTTATAGTTATCCCCAGGCTTGTGCGTACGCCTACAGCTTTTCCATTCTCTACTTCAATGCCACTAACCATCTCTTGCCAGAAGTCAACGTTCGCTGTTTGCTCTAACGTTAAGCGCCATGCTTCTGCAAAACGCATGCGGTCGCTCTGCGCACGTGGGCTCCACATGGCTGGGCCTTTAGATTTGTTAAGCATGCGGAATTGGATCATGGTTTGGTCAGTAATGATACCGCTCATTCCACCTAGTGCATCTATTTCACGCACGATTTGTCCTTTCGCTACACCACCCATTGCTGGGTTGCAAGACATTTGAGCAATCGTGTTCATGTTCATGGTTGCCAACAGCACCTTCGAACCCATCTTGGCTGCGGCCGCAGCGGCTTCACAGCCTGCGTGCCCAGCTCCTACAACTATGATATCGTATTCTGGAAACATGTATTCTGATTTTAGAGATGTTTCACGTGAAACATCTGCAGAGGGTTGGTAATTCCGTTTGAGACTAAAACTTTCGCAAAGATAACAAAGAATCTTCTTCTTTACGCATAAGTGCCTCTTCCTCTTCAGACTTATCTTTATAACCTAGCAGATGAAGCACGCCATGAATGATAACGCGGTGCAGTTCGTCTTCAAAAGCAGTGCCTAAATCTTTCGCATTGTCGCGAACTCTATCTATGCTTATAAAAAGATCACCTTCAACTGTGCCTTCGATGTCGGCATTGCTGAAGGTGATAATATCTGTGAGGGTATCGTGGTCGAGATACTCGACGTTGATTTGATGTAAGTAATCGTCTGAGCAAAAAATGTACGTGAGGTTGATTAGCTCTTGATCGTGTTGCTCAATTACGGTTCCGATCCACTCGGCTACTTGTTCTGGGTTTTCTAGTTCAAACTCGATGTCTTCACTAAAGAACTCAATTGGATATTCCATTCTGAGAAGGAGGTATGTTGAAAATAAGCTGTACTTTTTTGCCTTCGTCTAAAAAATTAACCTCGTCGCAAAGGTTGTGCATTAAAAAGATGCCTCGCCCACCAGGGTTTTCCAAGTTCTCTGGAGCAGTTGGGTCTGGTAAGGTTTCATAATCGAAGCCAGCTCCTTCATCCTGTACTTCGAAAAGAAGTTTATTATCCTCCACCTGCAGTGTCAAGTAAACATTTTTGTCTTTGTCAAACTTGTTCCCGTGGCGGATCGCGTTGTTTACAGATTCCGTAACTGCAACCATGATGTTGCCATAAATGTCATCTTCAAACTCAAATTCATCTTTAGAGTTATCAATGAAACTCTCAACAACTCTGATGTTCTCGATTAGGGAAGGAATCTGAATTTTAACCTGATTCATATTAATCGTTAAGTGTAAAAATAGGTGCTTTATTTACTTATGTTTTGAAAATACTCATTTACCTTTTGCTTGTAATAAGGTGAAAGCGCAGGTGGTATAGTTTTGAGCAATTCAGTTTGCTTTTCTTTTGCCTTAAGGTACTTGTCAAATGAAGGTGGAATTTTACGGGTAACGTCCTGAGCTGTTTTTGCTTCTCGCTTGTTATCTAATTCCCGCTCCTTGGCAGACTTCTCAGCTTGGAGTAACCTGGTCAGGATTTCGCGCTGCCTCATAATGGTTTGCTCAGTCAAACGTTTATTAACGAGATCAGTTTCGCTTTGTTCCATCATCTTGCTAATATTTCCCAAGTCACCATTCTGGCCTTTTTCGCCAGGTTTCTGTCCTTGTTTTTCAAGTTCTTTCAAGGCATTTCGAAGAGCCTCCTGCTCAGCAGCCAATTTAGCTAATTCTTCAGAAAGTGCCTTACCCGAGGTGCCTCCTTTTTTAAGATCTTCGATTTTTTTGTTTAATTGTTGCTGCAATTCTCCCATGTTCCCGGGTTTTGGCTGATTTCCCTTCTGCTTGCCGGCCATACTGCCTTTCATTTGCTGCATCGCCTGCTGCATTTGCTTCAATGCATCGTTCAGCATCAGGGCTAAGTTGTTCATGCTTGTCATGGCTAGTTGCTGCTGCCCCGTTGCCCTTCCTACATTTCGGTCTCGGAGCTCCTGCATACTATTGTCCATACTCTGATTCATGGTGGCCACCTCCCGCGTGACAAAAGACTCCAGTTGAAAAACCTTTTTTGCCAAGGCAAAGAGGCTGTCTTCAATTACCTTTGAATTATCGCGTAAACTAAGCTGCTGCTGCGACAACTCTATGAAGCGAGGGTCACTTTGGTTCACGCTGCGAAACTGCTTCATGAGTTCCTCCTGATCAAACGAGAGGGTGATGAGGTTCTCCAGGATGTCGCGTAGGTTATCGAGGTTCTGCTGCATGCCTGCCATGCTCATGCTGCTTTGCATCTGCTCCATCTGCTTTGCCATTTGCTGCATCTTCTGCCCTGCCTTTTGCTGCGACTCGCTGGCCTTCTTGTTTTGGTTCTTCTCCAACTGCTCCTGGCTCTGCTCCATTTGTTCTTCAATACTCTGCTGCTCCTGCTGTTGCTGCTGCTCGTCCAGGTTATTCGGATTCTCCAGTTTATCATTCAGCTGCTTCAGGTCTTTCATCTGCTCCTTTACATTTTCAAACTCCTGCTGCAGTTCTTTCTGCTGTTGCTGTAACTCCTGTTTGCTCTCTTGCTTCTGTTCCGTTTTCTGGGCAAGCTGCTGCTCCTTCTCTCCCATCTCCTCTAATTTATTAGCGATGTTTTCCAGCTTCTGCTCAAACTGAAGTTGCTTGAACAGCTCCAGGGCACGCTCCAGCTCGCGCTCCATATTTTTCTCGCGGTTATCAAGCTTACTCAGTAGCTTCTGTAGTTCCCTATCGTTTGGCTGTTGCTGCTTCAGGAGCTTCTCCAGTTCGTCGTAAAGCTTTTTTGTTTCCGGGTCTAGCAGGTCGTTCATAAGTTTCTGCAGTTCCTGTGCTTTCTCGGCCAGTTGCTTGTTTGGCTCGTTCAGCATATTCTGCTTTTTGTTGAGCTCCTCAAACAGCTCTTTCATAGAATTTATGTCCTGCTCCAGCTGTTTCTTTTTAGCGGCTAATTCCTCCAGCTGCTTTTTGTCCTGCCAGTTCAGGTCGCGCTTGGTCTTCATCTTCTCACCGGACTTATTCAGGTCCCGCTCCAACTGGTTCGCTTTTTCTAAAGTTTTGCTAAGCTGGCTTGCCACCGACTGAGAATTGCTGTCCAGTTCTTTCTGAAGTTCGCGCTTATCTGGCACCTTAAGCTCAAAGGTGCGGGTGCGTGCGCTTTTTGGCCCGTGGATGCCATCATTGTCCCAAACCTGCACAAAGTATTCCAGCTTATCGCCGGGCTGCATAGCAAGTGCGGCGGTGTTCCATTGGTAGTAGTAGGTTTGGCTAAGCTGCTGGTTTAGGGGCAAGGCCTGTGATTTATACTTAGCCTGAGGATTTTTATCGCTGTTGATGCGGTAAAACAAGGCAAGCCTGGTTAAACCGTAATCATCCGTCACATCGCCACCCAACACCATAAAAGTGTAAAGGGCCGTGTCCTGAAACTGCTCCAGCGTAATCTGCGGATTGCGGTCAGGAATAGTGGTGATCTGGTAACTGATTTCTTCTTTGTTTGCACTATGCTTGTTGCGGAGATTGATGCTGTAGTTCTGGCTTTGATTAAAAGCCTTGCTGGCAACAAAACTATTGCCGTCTTTTTCTGCGCCTATACTTAGAACTGGCTGATCGAAGGCAAGCTTTATACTGTCTGTTTCAGAAGTAGAGAAGTTCCAGGTAATCGTGCTGCCTTCCGGCACAGTGGCATTGCCGGTGTTTTGTATCTCCTCTGGCTGGCGCTTAAGGTAGGTCGGGTACTGCACCAGCATCCGGAAGTCTTTCAGGTTTGGGCGCGACAGCAGGTTTAAAGTATAGCTATCGGAAAAGAAACCGGAGCCCTCTAGCTGGAAATCGACTGGCCGCTGTAGCTGCTTAAAAGTATAAGTATAGAATCCGGCTTTGTTCTGGGTTAGCTTTTGTCGGCGGCCGTTGTAGTTCAAGTATACTTCACCGGGTACAGCGTCTCCTTTTACCGCCACTTGTAGCTCAAAATCCTCTCCTCTGTAAGTTTGCAAAGCACCGTTCTGTACTACAAAATCAAAAGGAGCTTTGGGGGTATAATGCGTTTTGTAGTTGATGATGCGCTCAGTGCCTTGCACAAAAATGGCTGGGTAAACCAACATGATAAGGAATGCTATAAGAGCAGGCAGAGCAATATACTTCAGGAGGGGTTTGTTCTCGCGGTAGTTAACAGCCTCCTTAAATTGAAAAGAAAGCAACTGCTGACTGCGTTGGTCTATACTTGCGCGAATTAGCTCGTTGGTGCGGTCCAGGTGCTGCATCTGGATAGCGTTTAGCAGCTTGTCGCGGATGCCGGGGTAATGGGTGCCCACCTGTTGTGCCGCCTGCTCATCTGTTAGCACCTGCCGTAGCCGTGTAAGCGCAGAGATAGGGAAGGCTATCCATCTAACGAAAACATATACAACTGCCGCTACAAAAGAGAAAAGCAGAAAGGCGCGTACATACTCCGGGAAGTAAAACATGTACTCCAGCAAGCTGTATACTATATAAACAGACAGCAGGAGCCCAACCGCAAAAATACTACCCCGCAAAAGCATGTTGAGGTAAAATTTCTGCTTGAACTCCTGCAGCTGATGCAGCAACTGATCGAGTGCATCGGTATGTTTCATGTCTCTTGGTTACAAAGTTAAGGCATGGCGGCTATAGCTGTAAGTTAAGCAAATCCATCTAACGTATTATACTTCAGATACAAAGCGTAAAAATTAACTTCTAAAGTATAAGACCAGTACAAGCTATTCTTAAAACACGCTCCTACTCCAGTTCCAACAGCACCGGGCAATGGTCTGAGTGCTTCGCTTCAGTAAGTATAGCGGATCGCTTCAAACGGTCTCGCAGGTTAATGGTAGCCATGTTATAATCAATACGCCAGCCCAGGTTTTTGTTACGGGCACCGGCGCGGTAGCTCCACCATGTATAGTTGTGCGGCTCCTGGTTAAAGTGCCTGAAAGTATCTATAAAACCACTCTCTACGAACTTACCCATCCACTCACGCTCTTCTGGCAAAAAGCCGGAGCTTTTCGCATTGGACTTAGGGTTGTGGATATCAACAGGTTTATGGCAGATGTTGTAGTCACCACAAACTACCAAGCCCGGTAGCTGCTGCTTCACTTCGTTTATGTACGAAAAGAAGTCATCCATCCACTGGAACTTAAAGCCCTGACGTTCCTCACCGCTTGAGCCGGAAGGCATGTATACGCTCATCACTGATACATCATCGTAATCAGCACGTAAAACTCTGCCCTCTACATCATAACACTCCATGCCACAGCCAACTTCCACGTGCTTCGGCTCCTGCTTCGAAAGTATAGCCACACCGCTATAGCCTTTCTTTACAGCCGGATGCAGGTACACGTGGTAGCCCAATTCTTCAAACAAAGCTTTATCAAATTTAGATTCATCTGCCTTAATTTCCTGGAGGCACAGCACATCAGGGTTGGCAGCCTGTAGCCACTCGGCAAAGCCTTTGGTAAGCGCGGCACGAATGCCATTGACGTTATAGGTAATAATTCTCATAGGTGATTTTAAGCGACACACGTAGCACGTATCAAGTAGCACGAATTTTCTTTTTACCAGTGTCGTTAGTAAGAAGTAAAAGCGACGCTACAAGTATAGACTTCAGTATCTGATACTTTTTCATAAGTTTATAATTTGCTGGGGGGCATACTACCTGATACGTGCTATGTGTGTCGTACTAAGAATTTTGGATCTCATTAAATTTGTTAAAGTACTCGATTACGTGCCACCGAAGCATTTTTTCCTGCTCTTTCAGATTTGCAAACGGAATTGGTTTGGCCGCTTTAAAGTGAGGCCAGCCTTCTTCATCGCGTCCTGTAAACTCATAGTAGCCAGATAAGCTAAAGACTCTACAGGTGGCAATGTGCATCAGGTCCTGTTTTTCTTCTTTTGTAAACTCCCGAATTCCCATTCCCAGCTCTTGTACACCTATTAGAAAGAGAATAGCGTTCATGTCCGGTTTTTTTCCGAAACGCTTCATCAGGTCGGCGCGCAGTTGCGTCCAGTTGTGGTCTATATTCTCGCTATCGTATTGCATATAAAGAAAAAAGTATTGCTGTTCTTGTGTGATATAGTATAACAAGTTAAAATCAGCAATAAGTTTACTCGGCGCTGCCTCGCTCCTTCAGTTCTTCCCAATATTCTACGGCACGGCGGAAGTGCGGAATCACAATAGAGCCACCTACCAGGTTGGCAATGGAAAATACTTCCATGATTTCTGCATCAGTCAGGCCTTCTTCGTAGCACTTGCCTACGTGGTATTTTATGCAATCGTCGCAGCGCAACACCATAGAGGCAACTAAACCCAGCATTTCTTTCGTTTTTACATCCAAAGCACCTTCCATATATGTATTGGTGTCGAGGTTAAAGAAACGCTTGATTACTTTATTGTCGTAAGACATAATGCGCTCATTCATGCGCATGCGGTAGTCGTTGAATTCTTCTACTAAGCTCATTGTTGTATGTAATTAGTAATGGTGACTTCTAAAATAGTCCAAGTATAAAGTTACGTCAAAATCATCAGAATACCTTAAACCACCTGCCTCTGCCAATGTTTGATGACCTGCTGAATTTGCTTTTCCCCCAGAGCTGCTATGCCTGCAATGGTGCCTTGGCTCGTGGAGAGGAGTTCATTTGCACGGACTGTAGTGTGAAGCTGCCTTATACAAATTTCCATGAACAAGCGTCTGCAGACCAAAACCCGCTACAGCGCAGGTTTTGGGGGAGAGTGCAAGTTCAGTATGCATTCTCATACCTGCACTTTATGCCAAAGGGCCGTGTGCAGCGACTCTTGCACCGGCTCAAGTATAAAGGAGCCGAAGAGCTAGGCGAGTACCTGGGGCAACGCTATGGCTCCCTCCTCTCCGATCATCAGTACAACCAACAGTTTGATGTGATTGTACCTGTGCCGCTGCACAAGTCTAAATTACGCCGGCGCGGGTATAACCAGGCAGCGTGCTTTGCGAAGGGGCTGAGCCAAACCCTGAAGATCGGCTATCATGAGTACACTCTTTCTCGTTCAGTTGATACAGCTACTCAAACCCGTAAAAGCCGTTTTGACAGGTGGCAAAATGTGGAGCAGGTGTTTCAGGTGGCAAAGCCGGAGCAGGTAAAGGGGAAACATGTGCTGCTGGTAGACGATGTAATGACAACCGGTGCTACGCTGGAGGCTTGCGCACGCGCTTTGCTTGCTGCGGGTGCAACGGAGGTAAGTATAGCCACTATAGCAGCTGCTTAAGCTGTTAAATACAGCGGCTACTTAAATCTGATAGACTTTCTTTTCGACAAAAGTTCTGTTTTTTCCGTAGTCAATTCTAGCTACTGGTGCCATTGGCATAGGCGGCATATATTTGATCATATAGAGAAATTACATAAACAGTATGAAAGACGCTACGGATAAAGGCCCTGATGTGGTGCTGATTGGTGCAGGCATCATGAGCGCCACTTTAGGGATGATGCTGAAAGAGTTGCAACCCGATTTAACACTTGAGATTTACGAGCGGCTGGATGTAGCCGCCGCAGAAAGCTCTGATGCCTGGAACAATGCAGGTACCGGCCACTCCGCTTTTTGTGAACTCAATTATACTCCTGAAAAAGCAGACGGAACGATAGATGTATCAAAGGCAGTAAAAATTGCCGAGTCATTTGAGATATCCAAGCAGTTTTGGGCTTACCTTATTCAACACAACATAATCGAGCTGCCCACTTCCTTTATCAAGAGCATACCGCACATGAGTTTTGTATGGGGCAACGATAATGTAAACTTCCTGCGCAAGCGCTACGAAGCCATGACCAAATGCCATCTTTTTCAAGGGATGGAATATTCTGAGAATCAGGAAAAGCTTAAAGAATGGGTGCCTTTGATTATGGAAGGGCGTGACAACTCTGAGCCTGTAGCAGCTACAAAGATGGATCTGGGAACAGACGTTAACTTTGGTGCTTTAACCCGCAGTATGTTTAACTACCTACAGCAACAGGAAGGTGTAACGATTCATTTCAGCCACGAAGTGCGAAAGCTGCGACAGGTGGAGAACGGCCGCTGGCGCATTCGGGTGAAGGACCTGCATAGCGGTGAAAAGCGCAATGTCTTTGCGCGTTATATATTTATAGGTGCTGGCGGTGGTGCTTTATCTTTGCTGGAGAAATCAGATATTCCGGAAGGGCAAGGGTATGGCGGCTTTCCTGTTAGTGGGCAGTGGCTGAAGTGTACTAACCGAGCTGTGATAGAGCGCCATAAAGCAAAAGTGTATGGCTTAGCTGCAGTAGGTTCGCCGCCAATGTCGGTTCCACACCTGGATACACGCTTTATAAATGGTCAGCAGGAGCTTCTGTTCGGTCCTTATGCTGGTTTCTCTACAAAATTCCTGAAAAAAGGCTCTTTCTTAGACTTGCCTAAATCTATAAAGCCAGCAAACCTGCGGCCGATGATATCAGCAGGCATACACAACCTGGCACTCACAAAGTACCTCATAGATCAGGTGCGGCAGTCGCCGGAAGAGCGTTTGGGAGCGCTGAAAGATTATTTTCCGGAAGCGAAGGCAGAAGATTGGGAGCTGGAAGTTGCTGGCCAGCGAGTTCAAATTATCAAAAAGGATCCAGACAAGGGTGGTGTGTTGGAGTTTGGTACCGAAGTAGTAAGCGGTGCCAACTGTACTTTAGCCGCACTCTTGGGTGCGTCGCCAGGTGCATCAACTTCTGTGTCTATCATGATAGGATTATTGGAGCGCTGCTTCATGCACCGTATCAATACAGATGAGTGGAAAGCAAAGCTGAAAGAGATGATTCCTTCTTATGGGCAATCACTTGCAGATAATCCTGAGCTGCTCGATGAGATAAGAGCCTACACAGGAAGAGTGCTTGACTTAACTCCGGCAGTAAAAGAAAAATAACTTAATACTTTTATACTGTAATCATCAGAAAGGGAGCAGCTAACAGTGCTCCCTTTCTGATGCTTGCAGTATCTATTCCTGGCGCACGTGTTGGCTTTTGCCGCCGCATAGAAGGCTATTCTGTTTAGTATCAATAGGGCTGAAATAAATTGAATGCTCTTGAAGGAGCCTGTTCAGAAAATATAGGAGCTGTTGCCGGTGTTCGGCCTACTTAAACATTAGCCGAAGCAGATAAAAATACAAACGCATACTTGCGCCAGATGATAGTAGCCGCCCCTGGAGAAAACGTTGGTACTATACCTCACCGCTCGTCTGTTCCCGGTGCACATCTGATAGGCAAGGCTCAGCATATTCTATTTCTTCTTCAGCTTCCAACTCATCCAGCAGTTCTTTTACATTGGCATAATTCACCGTCAGCGGAACTTCCAGTATAAAGAAGTCTTCGTTGATTTGTTCAGATACACAGCCAAGCTCTGCAAAACGCTTGCGCAGGTCCAGTAGCGGTGTATCTTCATTGTGGCGTATTACCTGAATGTTTGAATTGCCTGAAGGTGTAACTGTTTCTTTGTATAGAAGCCCCTCCTCCATCCTACTGAATTCGGCCCGCACAATGTCTTCTGTTGCTATAAGCGGTACAAAACTTGGCATGCTGTCTATCTGGTAAAGACCTTGAGCTGCGTCTACTTCTATAGCCCAAAGCTCTTCTGTTACTTCTTTATCAAAAAGCTCGCTGTGAAACCTGAAGGTAATTTTGTGTGCCTTTTTTTTCTCACTCATGGTAGGTATAAATGTAAAAAAGCCCGGAACTGCTTCCGGGCTTTTAGTATGATAGAGGGTATCTTCTTATTTGTTAGAACCAGCGTTGATCATGGCGCAACGGAAACCAATAGTAGCTGTTGAAGAGTCTTGAGCCATAAAGCGGCGTGTGCCTGGAGATAACCAGTAAGCCACATCTTTCCAAGAACCACCTTTGAATACACGAACCTCATCGTTAATTAGAGAGTGGTACCCTTCGCTTGAATCATAGTTTTCAGTTTCATCCAGGTAACCGTCACGACGGAATGGGTTCAAATCTTCTACATCTTCAAAAGAAAGCGGACGGTAAATATCCTGTACCCACTCGTTCACGTTACCAGCCATGTTATAAAGACCAAAGTCATTTGGAGGGTAGCTGTAGATGTAGTCAGTAATCATGGCACCATCGTTCAAAGAACCTGCAATACCAGCATAGTCACCACGGCCACGTTTGAAGTTAGCCATGAACTTACCCATTTCACGACCATATGGGTTACGTACCTGGTGTCCGTCCCATGGATACAGACGGCGATTGTTTTGGTTTTCGTCTTCTGAATATTGTGTACCGATCATTGCTTGTGCGGCATATTCCCACTCAGCCTCTGTTGGTAGGCGATAGTTTGGCAATACATAGCCAGACTCGATAGATGGTGCTTCTCCTTCTGCCGTTTCCTCATTATTACCACGGCGACCGAATAAACCTCTTCTGCCACCGCCATTAGCTTGCTTGGCAAGATTTGCGTTTACTTTAGCAGTACGCCACACGCAAAAATCGTTGGCCTGCAGCCAGCTTACACCCACAACCGGGAAGAAACGGAAGCCAGGATAGCGCAGGTAATACGTTACATAAGGATCGTTGAAAGAAAGCTGTTGTGACCAAACTGTAGTATCCGGCAAAGCAGCCTGATATACTTCTGGTAATGAGTCACGCTTTAAATCATGGAGGTACTCCAGCCAATGGATGTTAGCCACTTCTGTTTCATCCATATAGAAAGAGGCTACCGTTACAGTTCTTTCCACGTTGTCGCGGGTCATGGCAATATCCTCTTCCATAGAACCTAACACTGTACGGCCACCTTCTATAAATATCAGGCCTGGCCCTTGCGGAAATTCAGCGTAGTCGGCAACATTAAATGATTCTTCATCCTCACCATACTCCGCACCTGTAGCAGAGCTATAAGCACCTGGGTTTGTGCTGGTAGGCTGGCCACCTTTATTACATGCGGTAAGCAATAAGCCTCCCACAACCGCAGCCGATAAATACTTAATTAACTTCATAAAATAGTACCCAATTAAGATAAGGTTCTTGTAACGTAAATTAATGTGCAATTATAACTATTATTAAAATGCCGGACAAACAATGTTTCTGTTTAATTTGTGCTTTAAGCGGCTTTTAAACAATTTGTTGATGTCCTCACTTTCAAAAATCAGTGAAATTTCGTTGGCTCCACCAGCTTCTTGGCTTAATCCATTTATTCCTACGTCGTGGCTGAAGCCTAACTTAAACTGTTTCAGCTGCAACCCTGCAAGTATGGACAAGGATTGATCTTGGTTAGTTCCACCAATAGCCGGTACTCCTTTATATATTAGTGCAAACGTTACAGGCGTGTATTTAGTGTACATTCCTATGTCTAATCTTTTAGTATTTTGCTGTTGTGTATAAGTAACTGTAGGTGTAAAGCTAAGCTCATATAGGTTGCCTTGCTCCTCATACGATCTGGCGTAGAATTTGTATCCTGCCAAAGCAATATATCTTGGCTGTAGCTCTGTCTGTTGTTCCATACCATAGGCTGGCTTATTCAGGTGTGCTGCAGTAAGCCCCAGCCAAAACTGATCAGAGTAAAATAAGCCGCCAACTGTAATATCAGCATAAGTTGTTGGCTCAAATCTGTTTGCCTCAGCTGAGTTGAGTGCAATCATACCGTTGTCTGATAACTGATCTCCAAACACCAGGTTGTCCAGATCAATACGTAATGAGGCAATTCCAGCCTGCAATCCGGCCGAAAAAGCCCACGTATCATTGATGTTTGTATGGTAGGCATAGCCAAGACTGGCTTGTAATTTTTTAAGTCCCCCTACTCCGGCTCGATCTTGCTGCAACAGCAGGCTAATTGCACTTTTGCTATCAGCTATTCTGTAAGCAGCTGATAGGCTGTTTGTAATAAACGAGCCATTTAACGTGGGCCATTGTCGTCGGTGCGAAGCAGCAACGCTCCAATCAGTATTGATTCCGGCAAAAGCAGGGTTCAGGTAAAGGCGGTTAGCATACTGCTGGGTATGCTGTACATCCTGGGCCATAGCAAGCTCAGCCCAAAATACTAAAACAAACAAGATGTACTTCTTTTTCACCTTTATGCTCATCTAACACAATGTTACCGCAGCGCCATAGTTATTTAATGTATCCATGTAATGCTAACAAAAAAGTAGCATGGTTTTAGCTATAAATTGCATAGCTTAGCTATAATATCAGTAAAAACACCCAAAATACCATCAACAAGTATGAAAAAAGTAGCCATTGGCTTTTTTGTTTTCCTGGCGCTGCTTCTTGCTGCTGCAGTGCTTATTCCAGTTCTCTTCAAGGAGAAAATAAAGCAAGCCTTAGACAAAGAAGTGGCAAAAAGTATAAACGCGAAGGTACTTTATCAAACGGATGATGTAAGCCTGTCGCTTCTTCGTGATTTTCCTAACCTGTCACTCGGGGTAGATAACCTGCTTGTTATTGGTCAGGATTCTTTTGCTACCGATACTCTTGCTAAAATTCCCTCCTTCCGATTAGGCCTGAACCTGTTCAGCGTATTTGGCGATGAGCTTAAGGTAAATTCTATAAAACTGGAAGAGCCCGTAATACGGCTTCTGGTGCTGAAAAGCGGAAAAGCCAACTGGGATATTTTTATAGAAGATACCACAGCTACAGAAACAGCAGCCGATACGGCCGCATCAGACTTCAACATGGCCATCAAAGGCTGGAAGGTTAGCAAAGGCACCATCTTCTACGATGACTTAAGTATTCCGTTTGGGTTTTCTGCTTATAATGTGGAGCACACTGGCAGTGGCGATTTTGAGCAGGATGTGTTTGATATGGTATCCAATACTACGGCTGAGCGTGTGGTGATGACATATGATGGCATTAACTACCTGGAAAATGCAACTTTAGACGCAGATGTGACCATGGCCATGGATTTGGCAAAGTCGCTTTATACCTTCAAAGATAACAACATACGGGTAAATGCCTTTCCGTTCAAGTTCGATGGCTCCATTCTGATGCCGGAGGAGGCGATGGACTTTGACCTTACCTTCAGCGCCACCGAAACCGATTTCCGGAATGTGCTGTCGGTAGTGCCGGGCATGTATAGCGAGCAGTTTGAGAATATTAAAACAGCTGGAAAGTTGAGCTTTGACGGCTATTTTAAAGGGCGCATGATTGATACGCTGATGCCTGGGTATGGTGTGAATTTAAAAGTAATGGAGGGGATGTTTAAATACCCTGACCTGCCAGAGGCTGCCCGCAATATTAACGTAGATATGAGCGTAGCCAGCGAAGACGGAACCATGCAGAAGACGAACGTTAACGTCCGCCAGTTCCACGTGGATCTGGGCAAGAACCCGATAGATGCACGCGTCTTGATTGAAGGGCTGGATGTGATGAAGGTAGATGGCAACGTGAAAGCCAATGTAGATCTGGCTGAGCTGACCAAAGTATATCCTATAGAAGGGATGACGCTGCGAGGCTTACTAAAAGTAGATGCAGATGCCAAAGGCACTTACTCTGAGACCAGAATGCCTGTGATTGATGCAGACCTGAATCTGACAAACGGCTATATCAAGTCGAAGGACTTTCCTGCTCCTATTCAGAACCTGAATATGGTAACCAATATTGTGAACACCACCGGCAACACCGATGATACCCGCATTAATGTGGAGCGCTTTAATATGAACCTGGACGGGGAGCCGTTGGAGGGCCGGATGTTGATTGCAGGCATAGACAAACCAGCTTTCGATGGCCGCATAAAAGGCACGCTCGATCTGACCAAGCTGATGAAGATTTTCCCGCAGGAAGGCATGGAGCTTGCCGGCCGTATTGTTGCCGATGTAGCTGCCAAAGGTAAGCTGAGCGATATAGAGGCTGAGAAGTATAACAACGTAACGGCTAATGGTACCATGGCCATCACAAACCTTAGCTTTGTCAGTACAGATCTGCCACAGGGTATAATAATCACTAAGGCCAACGCAAGCTTCAACAACGAGCGCATCAACCTGCAAAACATGGATGGCTCTCTAGGCCGCAGCGATATCAGGGCAAACGGTACAATCTCGAACTACCTGGGCTATGCCTTAGCCGATAACCAATCGCTGCGCGGCACTTTCAACATCAGCTCTAACCAGTTTGATGTAAACGAGTGGATGGTGAGCGAAACTACCGGAGAGCCAGTAAAGGAGGAAAGCGCTGAAGGAGTGGTAGCCGTACCTGCCAACCTGGACGTTATCCTGAACATTGATGCAAAGCGGGTTTTGTACGATAACCTAAAGCTGGATAATGTAGGCGGGCAGGTGCAGGTAAAAGACCAGATTGCACGTTTAAATAAGGTAACCTTTAATACCCTTGGCGGTACGTTTGCCACCAGCGGTAGCTATAATACGCAGAATATCCAGTTGCCTCTCTTCGATGTGAAGCTGGATATCCAGAACCTAAGCTTTAAAGAAGCTTTTAACTCCTTCAACACAATTAAAGCGTTGGCTCCAATTGCTGGTGTGCTGGAGGGTAAGTTCTCTACTAACTTTGCCTTTGCCGGTGAGCTTGCCAAAGACATGACTCCCGTGTTTAAGACACTCGATGGCTCTGGTATCATAAAAGTGCTTCGGGCAGCGGTGCGCGATGTGCCCATCGTTGACAAGATCAGTAACCTGACCAACATAGAAGAGCTGAAGAACCTGGTAGTGGAGAACAGGTACATTGATGCAGAAATTGTAGATGGCAATTTAGTGATCAAGCCTTTTGATATGAAGGTAGGTAATATTGAAATGACCGTAGGAGGCTCGAACAACTTTGACGGGCAGATAGATTATGTAACCGCGCTGAATGTACCAACCGGTAAAGTAGGGCGTGAGCTGAATACCCGGTTGGCTGGATTAGTGGGCAGCGAAAGCCTTGCCACTTCTGATCGTGTAACGCTGAACCTGAACGTTGGAGGCACTTATGCTAACCCGCGTATAGCTTTGGCCGGAGGTTCTGTAAAAGAGCAGGCATCTAACCTAGTTAAAAACGTGGTGCAGGATAAGCTAAACGATGTAAAGCAGCAGGCCGACCAGCGTAAACAGCAGCTGCAGGACAGTGTGCAGGCAGAGCTGAACCGCAGAAGGCTGGAGGCTGAGCAAAAGGCGCGAGAGGAGATAGAGAAGAAGCGCCGGGAAGCTGAGCAGCAAATTAAGAAGCAGGCAGCCGATAAAGTAGGTGGCTTCCTGAAGGGTATTACTAAACCTGCCACGCAGCCAGATACAACGCGAAAGCAGTAGTCAGAAAGATGTTATGAAGTGACAGCAAGAGCCTGCCGGTGCAATAGCGTTGGTAGGCTCTTGCTGTTTAACGCTATATATAAATGTATTTTTAGTTGTATTGGTCGTGTAAAAATGGCTCTTTAGCAACTTTAAACCAGGGCAATTATAGAATGAAGAAAAGTTACATATTCCTTTTACTGCTGAATGGGGTGTTTGCGCTAAGCGCCTGTAGTAACGATGATATAGCGCTAGGCGGTGCTCGCATGGAAGTTCGTTTAACAGATGCACCCGGTGATTATGAAGAAGTAAACGTAGAGATAAAGTCGGTGCAGGTGCATAAAAGCGAGGATGCTAAAGAAGAAGGCTGGGTGACGTTAGATCAGGTTAACCCCGGCATCTACAACCTGTTGAACTTTGCCAATGGCCGTGATACGCTATTGGCAAGTGCTGAGTTACCTATAGGGCGTATTGCCCAAATGCGACTTATACTTGGTGATAAGAACACGCTAAAGCTAAAGAATGGCACTGTGGTAGCTTTAAAAACACCAAGTGGCCAAACTTCTGGCGTAAAGGTGCCGCTAAATGTAAATATGATGGACCAGACAGTAAACAGGGTGCTGTTAGATTTCGATGCGGCAAAATCGGTAGTGGACAAAGGAGAAAAAGGGTATATCCTGAAACCCGTAATTCGCACGATCACATCGGCTGTGGCAGGCGGCATAAAAGGTAAGGTTATGCCTGCTGCATACAATCCCACTATCTACCTCATCTCATCAGAAAAAGACACCATTGGTGGCTTTGCTACTGCCAACGGAGATTTTTTTATCAGAGGAGCAAAGGCAGGTACTTATACTGTTAAGTTTTATACCAAAGACGATGCTCATAATCTGACGGTGGAAAAAGTTGCCATCACGCAGGGGCAGATTAAGAACATGAAGACCATTGAGCTAAAGTAGCACGAGTCCCAATAGCAGGCAACGCAAGGCAATAAGTCTATTTGTAGTACGCATCAAACTATAACAGAAAAGGAGCTCCTATATTAAGAGCTCCTTTTCTGTTATGAAATTTTATGTCTATGCTGCTAGTACACCTGGCCCATCAGCTCACGCACGTATGTTACGTAATCTGTATTCGGAGGAGTATGGCCATTCTTACGAAGGTCCGTAGCCACCTGTGCGCGGTGATAAGTAGCGTGATTAAAAGCGTGCGTCAGGATATCAAGTACGCGGGTGCTATACTTGTGGCCCAGGCTGTTGTTATAGTCTATGAGGCGGTTGAACTCAGCCTCATCAGCGTTTTGCGCCAGCTCTGCAATCTTGTAAGATGCAGATTCGTGCAGCTTTTTCAGTTCTTCTAAAGAGTGCTCCTGCCATACTTTAACAGGGCTTTCTGTGCCGGTAATGCGAGCGATCCAGATGGCCTGCGCATTCAAGGCATGGCTTTGCAGGCGTAGTGCGTTTGCTGGTACTTCAGGCAGGCTGCTGAACACGTCCAGCATGGTTTTATTTGCCCAGATATTATACTCGGATAAGTTTTTCAGTACGTCGTTTCCAGTCATCTTAATTAGTTACTTTCTCGTTTATCTTCCCAAATTAATTTTTCGTTTTCTCGCCGCTCCAGAAAATCAGAACAGCGGCCATCTCCCTTGCCGGTTATGCCTCCGTCTGGCTCGCAATACAGATTCCCTCTGGCATCATAGAGCTTACTGGGAAAGTCGCAGCAGTGGCCTGTGAGATAGTATACTGTCTGATAATCGTACGTGTAGCTATATATTTTTGCCGGCGGGTTGGTAGGTTCTGCTGCTTTCAACTCCTGGATCAGTTCGTTTAACCAGGCTGGGTTGTCTGCCTCTGTGGAGGCAGGCGAGCTGGCAGAAGTAGCAGACGCGCTAGCTCCGGAACTACAGGCTATCAAAGCTATACTTAACCCTAAAGCCAGGGCATAGCAAAATGATTGAAGAGGAGCTATACGTGGTGTCAGGTTCATGTGGCGCAATTTAAAGATTTTTAACGAAGAGAGCGTGCAGGCAGTTAAAATACCTATCCCATACTTAAACGTATAACGCAGCAAGAGCGATCAGGTAAGGTATAAAGATAATAGCACCTACCACAGCGGCCGTTACGGAAGCTACTAACACAGCTCCGGCTGCCAGGTCTTTCGTTTTGCCGGCCAAGTGGTGCCAGTCCGGTGATACAAGGTTGGTGAGTGTCTCAATAGCCGTATTAAACACTTCTGCGGTGATCACCAGCCCTGCACAACCAATAAGCAGGCACCACTCTGTTTTGGTAACGCCGAGGGCAAAGCCTGCTATTACAACCAGCACCACCGACAGCAGGTGCAGCCGCACATGCGGCTCTGACCTTACGGCAGAACTGATGCCCCGGAAGGCAAACTTAAAACTGTTGTAGCGTTTTATGAAGTAAGTGCGCAAGGTATGGTTGCTGGTACAATGGTTTATACTTGGCGAAGATAAATGAGTTGAGGGAAAGGGCGATACTGTTGCCCGTAATTGTTGCTATACATTCTTAATAATGAAAGATATCAGATGAAAGTCCCTCCTATCGACCTGCTAATGCCTAAAACAACAGAAACAGCAACTTTCTCGATGGGCTGCTTCTGGAGCCCCGATGCCTTGTTTGGAAGTATAAATGGCGTAGTGCGAACCAAGGTAGGCTATACGGGAGGCACTACTGACGCACCCACTTACTGGACACTGGCAGACCACATCGAAACGGTGCAGCTAGACTACGATCCAAAAAAATTAAGTTTCCAAACTTTACTACACCTGTTCTTTACCAACCATAAGGCAGCCCGAGCACCCTGGAAAAGACAGTATGCCTCCGCTATTTTCTATCATGATCAGAAGCAGAAGGATTTAGCTATGGCGGCTAAAGCGGCTTTTCAGACGCAGGCAGGACAGCAGATTTATACAGAGATAAATCCACTAAAGACCTTTTATGTAGCTGAAGACCGACACCAGAAGTATAAACTACAGCGCCAGCCTCAGATTTGGGAAGAGTTTCAGGAGATGTATCCACGTATGGATGCCTTGCTTCATTCTACGGCAGCAGCCAAAGTCAATGCTTACCTCTATGGTTATGGGAGCAGCGAAGAACTGGAAAGCTCCATCAGTAGCTTTGGCTTATCTCCTTCCGCACAACAGGTGCTGCTTCAAAAAACCCGTTCTCCTAAACCTATCAGCTGTAGTTGATGAAGGTATAGAAGGCGTAGCTTGCTCTTTTCCAATGAAGTATGTGAAAGTTTGGATTATAACTAAAGATTTAGTTAGTTTATGTATAGTATAAATCCAACCCACACAAACTTATATGAAAAAGCTGCCACATGTTTTACTCCTGCTCCTGCTGGGCCTTAGCTCCTGCACAAAAAATGTTTACACCAGGCCTGTTACGATAGACGGAGTAGAATTTACTAACAAAGCCGGAGACAAGTATGAAGCGCAGTTTCAGCGCGTAAACGGCTGGTTTTTGCAGAGAATAAAAGCGCTGGAAAAGAAGGAGCGCACCTTTGCAGTAGACACGGCAACAGCTAAAAAGCGCTACCACAAGTATAACCATACCCTAGTTGCCTCTTTAGAGCCATTTGAGGTAGGCCAGGAGCCAGGAGTATACTACCAACTATACTTAAAGCCTAACAGTGGAGTGGGCAAAATGAAGGGAAACGTGCAGAAGGATATTTATAATCAGCTAAAGCTTTACTCACCGGATAAGTATTTTCTACAACACGGAGAGCAGTACTATACCGATAGTGTAGTAGTGGGGCCTTTCCGAAGTATTGTACCGGTGCAGGAGTTCCTAAAGCCAGTCAATACAAATCAACAGATAAATATATCAATTGACAGTATAAACTTCCCGGATAGTTTTAAGAAGCGCCAGCGGGAGTTTCTTATGCGGCTGGTAAATAATGCCATGGTGCTCAGGCAAGAGCAGATTGCAGACAAAAACCCAAATACTACGCTGGTTTTTGACTATTACCCTAACTTTAGAGCAGGCAAAGACAAAAAGGCAACTACCTATGCTGCTAACTTAAACGTGGTAGACGATCCCGCTTCAAACGAAATCATTATAAAGATTAGCAGCCCCGGCTATACTCCGGGTAAATGGCAGGCAACAAATGTAGTGCTTAACCGGCAGGAGTTTTTAGACGGCCATACTTACGAAGTCAATCAGTTGCTTGGCTCCCTGGCTCCGGTTTTCTTTAGTTACATGCACTACTCTAAGTCAGCGCAACAGTAGCTTTACTTCTTAGTTCTCAGCTTGTAGCTCTATAGCGTCGGCGTTGATGCAGTAGCGTACTTGTGTAGGTGTTCGGGCATCAGCAAACAAATGCCCCAGGTGCTGCTCGCATTGGCTGCACAATAGCTGGGTGCGGTGCCTGCCATAGGTGTCCAGTGGGTTATGCGTTACATGCTCTCCCACCTGTGCCCAGAAACTAGGGAAGCCAGAGCCGACATCAAACTTTTTGTCAGCCTCAAACAACGCTAGGCCACAGGTTGTGCAAGTATAAATGCCCTGGTTCTCCTGCTGTGCTTTCGGGTTTATCTTCTGGTTGCGCACCATGTTTCCCATTTAAAAGTATAAAAGGCAGATGTTTTCGTGCATCTGCCTTTTATACTTTAATTTATTTCTCCAGTTCCTCTACCGGTACAAATGTCATCGACAGGGAATTTACGCAATGTCGAATATTTTTAGGCGTTTGATACTCTCCCTCAAAAACGTGGCCTAGGTGGGCATCGCAGTTGGCACAGACAATTTCGGTGCGGCGGCCGTCGGCATCCGGCACTCGCTTTACGGCTCCGGTTATTTCATCATCGAAGCTAGGCCAGCCACAATGCGATTCAAACTTATACTCCGAAGTATAAAGCGGATTGTTGCAGCGCTTGCACAGGTATACGCCCTCTGCCTTATGGTTATTATACTCGCCTGTGCCCGGATACTCGGTGCCCTTGTTCACGATAATGCGTGCTTCGTCTGGGGTTAGCTTATTATATTCTGATGGGTCTTTCGCTACTTTCATAGATTTTTGATTTCTGTTCAGATCTTATTTTATACGTGTATTTGTATAAACAAACAATGCGCCAAAAGGGTTTGGCAGGTGCTATGGCAGCGCCACTTGCTAGCCTTAAGTTTATAAACAGCTACAGCCAAACAAATCAACTTCCTGGTACCACAGGTACACTAACTTATCTTCCATTTCCATCACCAAGGCTCTGGATGGTGTATCTAGCTTATTATTCAGAGGGAAGGTATCAGCATATACAAAGTACAGCCCCTGTACGCCTTCTAAGGTGGCAAACGTTTTCTGCTGCCCTATGCTGCTGGGGCAGTCGTAGCACTTCTCAACAAACTGGAGCTTTAGTCTGGCATCTACTTCAGGGTAATTTTTGTAAGAGAGCCTCAGGCTGTACCTGCTCCCGAAAAGCACTTTATCAGATGCTTTAAAAGGTTTGCTGTCGAGTAGGTAGTTGTAGTACTCCAGGCACTCCCCTGCATAGGAGCCAAAGTTTACCACCTTTGTATTTACTTTTCTTCCTGTGGTGTAAGCTATTACTGATTGGTTTGTGTTCTTAAACAGAGAATCCGCCAGTTGTGGATGAAAAACCACTTTATCTATAGAGGAGCTATCAATGGTAGCTGTAAGCCTGCTGCTGCTTAGGATCTTGTTTTCAATAGAAATATCTAAAAACGATTCGCTGGAGGAGTCATAAGCCGGAAAAGCAAAAATACCCAGCTCGTTCTCGTTTACCTTAAAAATAGGAAACAAGGGCTGGTCTTTGACCGGTGTAGCGCGTAGTTCGGCAGGTGATTGGTTGAGGTATATTTCCAGCGCCAGCAGAAATGCTCTGTTTTGTTCCGAAAGCCCGGGATTTGCCAGCGCCTTCTGCAGAAAAACGGTCTTGAAATAGTCGGCTTTGGCAGCGTTTAGCTTTTTCCATTCTTCAAAATAGGCATTGCATTCCTGTTGTAGCGCATTATCGGCTAGCTCAGATGCTGTACTGGCCGTAGAATCCACTGCTACAGAGTCTTCTTTGCCCATGGCAATTTCAATTGCGTGCAAATTGGGCTGCTCTTCCGTTTGTCCGCACGACGCCACCAAAAGTAACACCATTAACAGCAGAGATAAGCAGTAGCGTGAGCTTGATATCATAGGTTATACCGATTGTAGCAAATGAAGATGACTTAAAAAACAGCAGTGCGGGCATCTGTTAAAGTACAGTTCCTGAAGCACACGCTTGTTGAGCAGCAAGATAGGCATAACAGCTTATAGGTAGCAATCCAAGCTATTACAGATTTATGTTGCGTGCCGTTGTTGTAGCAAAAACGTGTTAATGCCACCTGGCGTTTATCCACTCTCTTTGCTGTTCCTGGTTCAGGAACGTCCAGGCAACGAGGCGGCTTGTTTTATTGCCCTGGCTCATTGGTAGTATCTGCACTTCAAAGGCTTTTGCCTGCGCTAAAGCTTGGGTTATACTTTTAAGGTTAGCTTGCTTTGATACCAGCGTTGTAAACCAAAAGCACGAGGTGGCAAACTGACGGCTCTGGAAAACCATATCGGTCACAAAACGCTTTTCCCCGCCTTCGCACCATAGCTCTGCTTGCTGCCCACCGAAGTTCAGGGTTGGGTTTGCCACTTTCTGTTGCTTCAGGTTAGTTAGTTTGCGTATAGTGCCTGCCTGTGCCTCTGCCAGCGAGGCATGAAAAGGAGGATTGCACACGGTTAGGTCAATGTATTCCTCCGGCTTAAGCACGCCTCGAAAGATATCCTTCGGGTTCTTTTGTAGCCGCAGTTGCACATGGCCGCTTAAAGCAGCATTTGCCTCCACTATTTTACGGGATGACTGAATAGAAACTGGGTCAATATCAGCCCCAATAAAAGACCAGCCATACGCTTTGTTCCCAATGATAGGATATACGCAGCCAGCTCCTACGCCAACATCCAGGCACATAATTTTGCTGCCCCTAGGTATTTTTCCTTTGTTGCTGCCTGCCAATAAATCAGCGGCATGGTGTATATAATCGGCTCGGCCCGGTATAGGTGGGCAAAGGTAGCCTGCCGGGATATCCCAATGTTGGATGCCGTAGAAATGCACCAACAATGCCTTATTCAGCATTTTAACAGCTTTGGGATTAAAGAAATCTACAGACGCATCGTTGTAGGCGTTCACCTGTACAAATTGCTTTAGCTCTGGGCAGCTCTTAATGAGTTCTTCAAAATCATAGCGTTCCCGGTGCCTGTTGCGCGGGTGCAGGCTGGCTTTCTCTTTCGGGTGAGATTTTTTTTTAGGAGGCATGGCGGTGTTCAAGCTTAATTGGCAATGCCACATCAGGCTATATACTAATATGTATGGAGACTAAGTTGGTTTAACCCAATTTTTGTTGTCATCCTGAAAGGGTATTGGTTAAAGAGGGCTCATACCCCCGCGAGCGGTAAAGCGCTATATAAAAGCTATTCTAGTTCGCCCACAAGATTCTTTCAGAATGACAATGTAGTATTAAGTAATGCTGTCTTTCTACTTACGAAAAATGTAACAGTGCAAATATAAGTATAAGCTGCTTCTGTATAGGTAAAGGTTTGCCTTAGCTAAGGATGTTCTTCTAATGTACAGGTAAAAAGCTATTGTGTTTAGAGGCTGTTCTCTATATATTAGAACTTACACATGTCGCATCACGCTATGAAAACACCTTTCCTCCTGCTACAACAGAAGCTAGGCTGCTCCTTTCTGTTTCTCCTTCTGACTTCCCAAATGGCTTTTTCTCAGCAGCTACCTACGGGCAGTTGGGCTGGTGATTTAAACGTTAGAGGAGCAGCACCAATCAAAGTTATCTTTAACTTTCCTGCTGCTGCAAAAGGCCAGTCGCTTGTTTCCATCCCCTACACCGGTATGCATGACTTGCAGGTAGAGCGGGTTAAGGAAGTAGGCGATAGCCTTCAACTGGCTTTCAGAGATCATTTGAGCAGCTATACTTTTACAGCTCTATATGGTGCAGGCAATAAAGGAGTGGCAGGTTTATTTGTTATAGGAGACAACAGAAAATTCCCGTTAACTATAAGCCTCACAAATGCAGAAAGTCTGCGCCCGTCACGCCCTCAGACACCAACAGCGCCCTTTCCGTATGCGGTGTTGCCTATTACTTTTGCCGGAGGAGATGCGGGTGTAATGCTTAGCGGTACCATCACCGCCCCAAAAGGCAAGAAGGAAGTGCCAGGGGTGATTCTGCTTTCAGGTTCAGGGCCGCACAACCGCGATGGGGAGCAGTTCTACCACAAAACATTTCTTGTACTTGCCGATGAACTGACAAAGCGAGGATTTGCCGTGCTGCGCTACGACGAGCGTGGCGTAGGAGAATCATCAGGTAAGTATGCGGGCAACTTTACAGAAGACTTTGCCCCTGACGGGCTTGCGGCTGTAAAGGCTTTACAAACTGATAAACGGCTAAAGGTAAAGAACGTGTATGTGATCGGCCACAGCGAAGGAACGCTGATGGCACAGATTATAGCAGCCGAAGCCCCTGATGTTGCAGGTGTTGTACTATTGGCGGCAGCGGGGCTTCCGGGCGTTGCTTTTAACAAATCGCGGCACCGGGCTTTGCTGAAAGCAAACGGTATTTCAGAAGAACAGGGAGGCCAGGATTTGATGATTCAGGACAGATCGTATGAAATTGTAGGCGCCTCTCCTGACAGTGCCACCGCCGTAGCCAATCTGCGTAAGTTCCACGAAGAGATAGACATGGATCCCAACTATAGCGAGCGATACATTACCCCCTTTGTAGATCCTTGGCTTTTTCACTCCCTGCACTTTGACCCTACTCCTTACCAGCAAAAGATAAAAGTGCCTGTGCTGGCTATAACCGGAGAAACCGATTCACAAACGCCTGCACAAGATAATATGCCCGCCATAAAAGCAGGTTTGCAGGCAGCAGGCAATGCTAACTTTACCCCGGTAGTTTTACCAAAGCTCAACCACTTTATGCAAACCTCTGTTACTGGCGCTTACGATGAGTCTTATACATTAGAGGAGACCTTCTCTCCGGAGGTGTTAAAGATGGTTGGAGACTGGTTAGTGAAGCAGGCAACTGGTGCAGGTAAAGCGAGAAGAACAGCTAAGGGGATATAAGCTGTCTATTGTGCTGTCCTGTAAATGAGCGGGTGGTGCAGGCGCGTAAAAGCAGCTGCGTCTTCAGCGGAAATAGTGCCTGGATAAGACATGAGCAGCAAAGTTACAGGCTGCTGCCCCTGGTGGTAAGGAGGCTGCTGGTAAAAGTGAGGATTTAAGTTAAAGCCATTCTGCTCGTAAAACCTAATGCGGCGGCGGTTGATCTCGCTTTCAGGAGGCTCTACTTCCAGCAGCACAGGGTGTTTATCGTGCTTTACAAACGTTTGCAGAATACTTCGGCCATGCCCTTGCCCACGCAAAGCTGCGGCAGTTGCAAAATGCTCCAGAAAACGCACCTCTTCAAAACCCCACCACAGTAGTATGCCTAACAGTTCCTCCTCTTGTAGTACAACTTCAAAATGATAATCAGCATGTGGCATGATCTCCAGTTGCCATAACAAAGGCCGTCGTTCTTCCAGAGGGAATGCCTGTTCATACAGCTCCCATGCTTCATAAAATAGCCTGTGCGAAGTATCTGTGAGTCTGATGTGTTCCATTGCCAGGTTCAGCATTAAAGTACTTTCTGTTTAATCCGTAGGTTTGAGTGCAGCGGTAAATGCAAGCAAGTATAGCGGCAAATTTTCTGCTTGCACAAGTATGAAACTCAAGTTGCGCTATACTTGACTTTGAGTAATATCACCCAGCCCTAATCTTTTCCGGGCTCATCTAGTAGGGGAAAATAAACAACCGCAGGATTTCATCTTGTGTTTGAAATGGGGAAAACTTTCAGCTTTCGTAGCAGATGTTGAGGCCCGCATACCCACGCATTTTTCAACTTGCCCCATAAAAAGCTCCAAATTGAAAAATGAAGCAGTAATTTGTTTTTCCCTACAAGATGAACTTCGGGGAGGGGAATTCAAACAAAGAGAATTTTATTCTACCCCTCAGTGGGGCTATGGGTGAATCGCGAGTTAGGTTATAAAATAGAAATTGCCAGTGGCAAATTAGTTGCAAGGTATAACTCTAAGCTGTGCTGATGCTCCATTAACAGTCGCTATTACGCTAGAAATTCTATCTGCGATTTAAGTGCCTGCTTGCCTTCTTTTAATATATGTATCAACGCAAATACATGGAACATATCGGGATATTCCTCATATTGTACTTCTACCTGTGCTTCCGTTAGTCGCTGTACAAACTTGCGGTTATCCCACAAAAACGTTTCGGCAGTGCCAATCTGGATAAGTATTGGCGGTAGATCTTTTACGTTACCATACATAGGCGACACGAGCGGATTATGAAAGTCTCTGTTCGGCACATATTTATTAGCTGATCTCTTTATTTCTTCCAGCGGAAGCATAATGTCTTTATACGCTGTAAACTTTATAGCTGGGTTGCTCATGGAGAGGTCTAGCCAGGGCGACATCAGGATTAGTTTTTTAGGAAGAGCAGCCTTTTTCTCCATCAGCACATTCGTAATGGCTACAGCCATGCCACCTCCGGCACTATCGCCCAGAATGTAATATGTTTCGGGTATGGCCCCTTCTGCCTGCAACGTGGTAATGATCTTTTCCACGTCTTGCAGCCCTGCCGGAAAAGGATGCTCTGGAGCCATTTTATAATCAATCACCACCGCGGCCATTCCCATCTCTTCACTCATCCGGGCAATGTATTTCCACTGTACTTCTAAAGGCCCAAACACATAGCCTCCGCCATGCAAGTACACTAACACGCCTTTATTTGCCTGCGCTTTGTTTATCCAGTAGCCTCGCGCGCCGTTTATATCTATTTTTTCAAAAGCATATTTCTTTTGCAGGCTTTCAGGTGGACCAGGATAGTTCTTGATAAAGCGTTTATAGTCACCTTTGTCTTTTTGCCTTTTTATCACCGCCTTTACAAGGTCAGTTTTCCAGGTGCTCCATTTATAGGCCACTGCTGCTGCAACAAGTGGTAAAGCAGCTACTAAAAGGTTCTTTTTTATCTTCATTACATTCCGTTTTACTGATGCTGTTGCTATAAACAGCTCTTGAACATCTGGCTCAGGGGCTAAGCCTGCCTTATGCTTCGTAATCTTCCGAAGTATAACGGTGCACTTTCTTAAATGTTAGTACAAGTGCAGTGCAGCTATGTAATCTGCAAGTTTGAGCGCGGCGGTAAATGTGCGGAAGTATAAATACGGGAAATGTCAGTTACAAACAGGCTGGGAAGTATAACCACAAGTTGCGCTGTCGCTAAACTTGCGGGATGGGGAAAGTAGTTAGAAACCTCCACTGTTAAATTTTCTACGTTCTATAGCATCTATTATTTTTAACTTTATTTCTTCGCTATATTCTTCCTGGTAAAGAATTGAAG
>NZ_JBHTLD010000024.1:0-30480 GCF_042678745.1 Pontibacter rugosus
TATTTAGATTCGTATACTTATGACTTTTACAGATGAACAAACTTTTTATGCTTCTGCTGGCTTTGCTGCTGGCAAGTACTACTTCAGCCCAAACTGAATTTGCGAATTTTAAAGTTGCATTCAGCCATCCTTCCCACACGCTTACCACGGTTAATAAAACGGGCACCGTATGCATTCTCACCTTTGAGAAGAGTTCCTTATACAATTCGGCCTACAGCTCTATTATAGATACGCTTGGGCAACGTATTGCAGCAGGTAGCAGGATGTACAACCCAAGTGATAAAGCAGAGTCTTTGGGCTTGATTGGATTGGCAGATGACTTTATCTATTATGAAATGTCTGCCCGTGACAAAGCTAGTGTTCAGCCATACCGTATTGAGGCAAGTACAGGCCAAGTGACAACTTTAGCCCCTCTGACGCCCTCTTTAGACGCTGGAAGTGAATTTATTCAGGCATTTACTTCTGATTCGCAACTTTATACTTTGCACTACAGCAATAAAACCAACCGTATGCAGGTGTGTGTATTTAAGGATGGGAGCCAGTTTATACTAAAAAGCTTTAACACTCCTTTCCTAAGACTAAATGAACGCTTATTTAAAGGAGAAAAACCTACTACTCCTGTTTTTGTAGATAAAAGTACGGAGCAAACTTTATCTGTAAGCAGCAGACAGAAGAAGATTTACCATGAGTCAGACAATATTTATATTGTTTTTGATGGCTTCGGTGCACAGCGGATGAACATCAGCAACTTAACCACAGAAGTGCTGCAGCTAAATCTTTCTACAGAAAAGGCTGATTTCTCAGCCTTGCCTATGGTTTCCAGAATCAGGCCGATAGGCATTAACTCTTATGTACATGAAGGCATCCTCTACCGGTTTTTGTTAACTCCTAACTATGATATGCACCTATCTGCTTTTGATCTTGAAACAATGGCCCCTAGAAAGGAATACCTGTTTAAGAGCAATGAACCTCTTACTCTTAAGGCTTCTCCTGTGTTTTCTAATACCATTAAGCCTTCTAAGGCAGACACTGCAGTTGTAGAGCAGACAGAGTCTGTTATAAAGAAAATAGCAGTAGGCACAGCTGCTATGTACGTAGAAGAAGTACATCCTCTTACGCTTCAGGTAACACTGGGCAACTATACACTAACTAACGGTAACGCAGCATACCTTCCAACAGGCACCTCGCTGCTTTCTAGCCTTGGTCCTGCTGCCATACCTGTGGTAGCAGCGCTGACAGCTGCTAAGGTGCAGGCAAAAAACACAGGCGAGTCTATTACTTCTTTCAAAGTATTCTTGAATGCCACTAATTTTGAGCCAACAGCACCAGTAAAACAACATAGTTACTTAGAGCAAATTAGTGCTTACGACCAACTCTTAACAGAGCAGAAAGTACAAGCAACAGCTCCGTTTGCTTATACTTATCAGAACAAGATGTACTATGGGTACCTTGACAGGAAAGACAAAACACTTCATCTTGTATCGTTTTCTAAATAAACCGGCTATGTTCTTTGTGGTAGGATAATGTTTATTAGTGTTACCTTAAATTCGTAATTATTTCTCTACTTTATATCATACTTTGGCCAAATAATTGCAGTTGTAAAAGTATAAATTTCAACCAATTATACTATGCGTAAACTACTCTTTAGCCTGCTCTTTGTAGGGGCCTTTGCCACTGCGGCCAATGCTCAGAAAGAGTTCGCAAATATAGAATTGCCCATGAACCGGGCCGAAGACCTGGTATCGGTGGCAGATGATAACGGCAACGTGTGCATTTACTATTACCAGGGTGGCAATTTAAACTTTGCCCTTATCTCACCTACAGGTCAGAAGCTGGCGCAGCACGAAATACCGTACCGCTCTGGCAAAGACCCACAAGTGCTGGGCAGCCGTGTAACAGAGGATGAATTTATCTTTTACAGCCGGTTTGTGAACGGCCGCCGTGAGTATGTGCGTCCTTTTGCTATCAACCGTAGGACAGGTGCTTTCCGCAGCCTGCAGGACGTGCAGTTAGACCTGGAGCGTAACGTAACCTTTATCGGTGGTTTCGGTGACGAAAACCATTTCTATATGCTGTACACCGATAAAAACAGTAACCTGCACCTGTACCGCGACTCCGAAGAAAACGTGGCCACGATGGATCACCAGATGTTTAAGACGGAGGAAATGCCGCGCACCCGCGACCGCTATGCCCGTGAGTCTGGCATGATCTACGTACACCCGGACTTAGAGCGTAATGTGTTTACAGGCCATCATCGCAGTAAAATTTATACACGCGGTGATAAAATGCACATCATCTTTGATGGGTATGCTGTCCGTGGCAAAAAGTCTGACGACACAACAACAGAGATTCTGACCTTAGACTGGAATACTGGCAAAACTGAATACAGAACGCTACCGACACTGGAACAGCGCAACTCACCAAGCTTTAACTCATTCCTGCACCAGGACAAGCTGTTTAGGGTACAGATGGAGAAAGATAAGTTTAAGTTAGCTGCTTATGATTTTAACACACTGCAGCCACTGAAAGAATACAACTATGGCGAGAACGAGGAGATTGCTATCAAATCTACACCAGTACACCAGCGTGGTGCCAAAGGCCTTTTCTCATCAAAAGATGATGAGATTATCGAAAAGCAGGACAAAGTGCTGAAGAACCTTGCGAGCGGTATACCTGCCATTACAGTAGATACCTACAGCGACAGCACGTTGCAACTGACGATTGGCTCATACAAAGCACCGGATGAGCGCAATAGCAGGCAGGATCAAAGCCGCATGGTAAGAACACCGGATCGCTATGTGCGCACGCCTCGTGGCCTTGCTTTGATACCAGGGCGTTGGACGCCAGCCTACAGCATCCCGAGTTATTACCTGAACTCGCCATACTATAGCCGCTACTTTTATGACCCGTATGGACAAGGAAGTAGCTTCCCGACTGGCCCAGGCATTAGCACGTACTTTCATACTGTGTTGGATGCTAAAAGTCTGACGAAGGTAGAGCAGGAAGGTGAAGTAGAGGTACTACAGGAAAAAGTAGACAAGTATGAGCGTGACCTGAAGCGTGAGCCTGAGTTTCAGACCATATACCGCTACGGCGATAAATTGCACTATGGTTACTACGACCGCAAGGCCCGTACTTTTCGGATTGTAGAGTTTGCCTACGGCCAGGAGCCGCCTCAAACAGAGCAGCAACGATAACAGCCCTATTTATTGAAATAATTGAAAGCCCCTCCAGTAGTGCTACTGGAGGGGCTTTCAATTTATATGTTCAGTATAACTTGTTTACTGCTTCTGCATCATGCTATTAACACGCTCCTGTAGTGCAGGGTCCTGGCGGTAGGCAATCATGATCTGCTCATACTTATCCAGCGTCATGCCGTCCTTTTGGATGGCCGTTTCTACATCTTTCTGCATCGCTGGCTGCAACTCCATCATGCGTTGTGCCGCTTTGTTGAAGGCAGCCATTTCTTCTGGTGTGGCACCTACTTCTGTCAATTTCTGCTGCTGGTGCGCTTGCGCCATCTGGTTGAACTTGTCTATACTTAGCTTCTCCTCCTGCAGAATTCCCATCATGGTTTTCTCACCTTCCTGCTGAATAGTCATCAGGCGGTTGTTGGCAGCGGCAAACTGCTTTAAGTCAGCCTCGGTAAAGTTTTGTTGCTGGCCTTGCTTAGTAGGCGGAGTGGCCTGTTGTGCCAAGGCTGGAGTTATAGCTGTAGCACCAAATATAAGCGCAGCCAAGGCAGCACCTTTCAGTTTATACATCAAATTCATACGTTTCAGGATTTTGTAATAATTAAGAGGTGAAAACTAATTCAGGCGTGAAATTTCCCCAGCGCCTTCTGAATTATACCTCCTTTTGCAGAAATAGTTGTGCAGCAGCTTCTATAGGATAATCAGGGGGCAGCTGTATCAACAGTTCATCCTCCTATTCCGACGGTTGGTCCTGTTTCGGTTTGGTAGCACAAATTACCTCCGCACCTTTAACACAAAACTTAGCACAGAACCGATGAAAAATGCACTCAAAATCTCTGTAAAAATCCTTCTTGTACTGGTATTATTGCCATTCGTAGCGCTCCTCTTCTTCTGGACTAAGAACATATACTATATAGGTGGTACTGATGAGGCAAACCTGCAATACCTGGCTCATAACAAGTATAACTTAGGTAGTGATTTAGCAGAAGCAGCACCAGGCAACATAGCCCCTTTTGACAGTGCCTTTTATACAAACCAAGTCTTTTTACTTGGCGAGAACCACGGCTTTGCCGATGTACAGCAAATAGATAAGTATATGCTGCTGCACCTGAATAAGAAGGTTGGACTGCGCTATTACGTTGCTGAAATGGACAGCATAAGAGCCAACAGCTTAAACACCTTCCTTCAGAAGGAGGCAAAAGACACGCTACTACTAAAGCAAGTGGTAAAAGATATAAAGTTTCGCATTCCGCAGCAGTCCAGCAAAGAGCTTTACGAGAAATGGCTCGCCATCTACGACTACAACAAAACACTGCCAGACGCTTTGAAAATCGCAGTGCTGGGCATCGACAAGAACTTTAACGACACCTCTCGTGCTATCAGCAGAGACTCTATGATGCTGGTAAATTTCAAGCAGATAATTCAAAAGCAAGGGCTGGAAAAGGAGAAGTTCTATGGCTTGTTCGGCTATACCCATGTGTTGCAGAGTAGCTTTGGCGAAAGAAACATCTATCCCTTTGCAGCAAAGCTAAAGCGGTCGGGGCTGCCGTTAGGCAACAAAGTCCAAAGCATCGTTTGCCTTACATTGGATAGTGAAATGGCGCTACCCAAGAATGAGCAGATGCCATCACCTCCAGATGGTAAAACCTCATTAGTGAACGCTGACGGTCCTTTTACACTAGTACAGGGCATGGAGGACCTAAGAGAGGTTACGAGCCAGCATAGCATTTCGCTCTTCGACCTCGACAACCTGAACTCACCTTACAAAAACAGCCAAAAATTGGCAGGCATTAAAGTAAATCTATTAGGTGAAGATATCCTGCCAAACAATGCTAACCAGAAAACAACCAGCTTCTTTCAGCACGTTATCCTAGTCCGCAATTCAAAGGCACTTACCAGCTTAGATTGATTTAAGTCCATTTCTGAAACTTTTCGGCAACCTCTATTCAACAACTCATCTGGCTTATACTACAGTTCATCCACTTATACTTTAGGAAAGGCAAAGGCTTGTGCACCTTTGGGGCAGATCAACACAAGAACAGCCATGGAAATCTTATTTACAGCACTTCTCATCATGCACGTTATAGCAGGCACTACAGGTTTGATAGCAGGGCCTGTATCAATGGTAAACAAAAAGGGCGGCAGGCAGCACCGCTTTACGGGTAAGCTGTTCTTTTATGCCATGATGTTGGTATCAGTTACGGCTGTTTCCATGGCTACCCTGCCCCACCACCATAGCCCTTTCCTGTTAATTATTGGTGTGTTCAGCGCTTACCTTGTTTCCTCCGGTTACCGGGTACTGTACCTGAAAGGCTTGCCTAAAGGGCAGAAAGTACTGTCTCTGGACTGGGCCATTTCACTAACGATGGCAGCATTTGCGGTATATTTTATACTTTCGGGCCTAACCGGAGGCATGGGCAGCAGCTTTGGCAGCGTCAATGTGGTATCAGTTGTTTTTGGAAGTATAGCGCTGCTTTTAGTTGTGAAAGATATGCGCAAGTATACCAAAGCCCCAGCCGATAAAAACTTCTGGCTCTACGACCATATCACCCGCATGATAGCTGGCAACATAGCGGCTTTTACCGCTTTCCTGGTAGTAAACAATTCGATGCTTCCGCCGGTAGTAGCCTGGCTAGGGCCTACTGTTATCGGAACAGCTGTTATTAGCTTTTTCATCACCAAGTATAAATTAAAGGCCAGAAAAGGCTCCGCCAAAGATGAACTGGTAACAGTTAAGATCGCAGCTGGCAGTTAATGCCTCCTCTCTATGAATTTATACTTGCAACTACTGATTAGTGCAGCCATACTTAGTAAAGTACTGCTTAAGTTTTATATTGTACCTGCATTCCTACCCCAGCTGAGATGGCATTGATAAAAGATAAACCGTTAACTTCTGTAGCCACAGTTCCTCAAACAAAGGCTGCCGGGGCAAAAGGTACTCGCAAGTTCCTGAAGCAGCTGGCTATTTTACTGGCTGCCATCACGGCCACCATTCTTATTTTCTGCCCAAATTGTTTTCAGAACGATCTGCAACAAACTGCCTACAACATTACCTTTTCTTTTGTGATGTTTGTGGGGCTGTGGCAGGCAAACGGCCGCCTCACTAATGTGCTGGACAAGCATGTGCCGTGGTTCGATAATCTGGGTAAGAGACTAGTGATTAGTTTGATTGGTACACTGGTGGTTTCCACTATAGTTGCGGTATTAATAAATGCTTTTTTCCTGGCGATAAAAGGAATTCCCTTTCAGCAGTTAGGAGAAAAAGCTTTGATGAATAATGTGTACGGGCCACTGTTCATTACTTTTATTATCTCGCTCGCCATGCACAGCCGTACTTTTCTGCTAAGCTGGCGCGACATGGCTATTAACGTAGAGCGCCTGAAAAAGGAAAGTATCGCCTCACAGTACGAATCACTAAAGGCACAGGTAAACCCGCACTTCCTGTTTAACAGCCTGAATGTGCTCACCAGTTTAGTGGAGATAGATCAGAAACAAGCTGTAAAGTTTATCCGCAAACTTTCCGAAGTGTACCGCTATGTACTCGATAGTCGCCAAAAGGAAATTGTGCCGCTGCTAGAGGAACTGCACTTTGCTGAATCTTACATCTACCTGCAAAAGATACGGCATGGCAAGGCACTACAGGTGCAAAACGATTTACCGCTGGATGCTAACCTAATGGTAGTGCCGCTGGCCCTGCAAATGCTGTTGGAGAATGCCATCAAGCATAATGTAGCGCTGGAAGAGCAGCCACTTCGGGTGCATTTATACTTAGAGGATAATTACCTTGTGGTGCAGAATAATGTACAGGAGAAACGTATTCGGGAGGAGTCTACAGGTATGGGCTTGCCTACCATTAACTCCCGCTATGTTTACCTGACTGGTAAAAAAGTACTGATACTCTCTACAGAACATAATTTCATTGTAAAACTACCTCTGTTATACTTTAAGGATTAATGCGGATACTTATTGTAGAAGATGAAAAGCTGGCATCAGATCGCCTGGCTAAGATGCTCCTGAAGCTGGATGACAAGGCAGATGTACTTGCCACGGCTCCATCAGTACGTAAGGCTGTAGAAATACTAAAGCTAAGGCCACAACTAGACCTCATCTTCATGGATATTCAGCTGGCCGATGGGTTGAGCTTTGAGATATTTGAGCAGGTACCGGTAGAGGCACCGGTGATCTTCACAACCGCGTATGATGCTTATGCCATCAAAGCGTTTAAAGTAAACAGCGTTGACTATCTGCTTAAGCCCATTGATGAGGATGAGTTGGCCGCTGCGCTGGAAAAGTTTAGAAAGCTGAGCAACCATACGACCGCTACTGCACCACAACTAGGTGCCTTGGAGCAAGCCATGCAACTACTAAATAGAGGCAAAAGCTTTAAGAGCCGTTTTGTTGTAAAAGTAGGTGAGCACCTGCACATGATTCCTGTGGAGGAGGTTGATTACTTCTACAGTTTCGAAAAGGCCACTTTCCTGCAATGCAACTCAGGCAAACGCTACGCCATCGACTATACAATGGAGCAGCTGGAGCAATTGGTAGATCCGCAGCATTTCTTTCGTGTGAATAGAGGTTTCCTTATCAGTTTAAAAGCCGTCAAAGATATCGTTGCCTGGTCCAACAGTCGCCTAAAGCTGGAGCTTAAGCATACTTCACCTGCCGGCGAGGTAGTAGTGAGCCGTGAGAAAGTGCAGCTGTTTAAAGAGTGGCTGGATCGGTAGTTGTTGAGGAGGTAAGCCACATACTTACCTTTAGTATTCCTTAAATTCAGTAAGAATCTATAGCTGATTTAATTAAAGTATAAGCGCTGTAGTTTAAGCTATTCAGTCTAACCCACCCCTAACCCCGATACGGCTTCAGCTTCTCCTTCTGCACAAGCTGCTTCTCCAGTAGCTGCTGTACCTCTGGCCTATCGTAATCTTCTATACTTTGAATGTGCTTCATGACCTTCTTCATAATTTTGTCCTGCTTCTGGCCTGTTTCTAAAGCATAGGAATAAGGCAAATCAGTGAAGGTAACCATCGTGTAAAGCGGAATCCATTTTTCAGGATACTGGCCGCTGATCTTGTTTTCAATTTTCTTGCGCAGCAGGAAACGAGGATCTGCTACCTTGTCGCGCATTTCCTCGAAATTCAGCACCGCCAGGTCGGCAATGGCGTCGGCATTTGGTTTACGGCGGTGCTCAAAAGCATGAAACAGTTCTTCCCAGTTATCTCCCTCAAAATTCTCCAGCATCTGGTCAAGCACCGTAATATCCTCAAATCCGGCATTCATGCCTTGCCCATAGAACGGCACCACCGCATGGCTGGCATCTCCAATCAGCAGCGATTTTCCTTCGTAGCTCCACGGAAAGCACTTTACTGTTACTAACGCTCCTACCGGATTCTCAAAATACTCCTGCGCCAGCTCCGGCATCAAGGGCACTGCGTCCGGAAAAACTCTATTGAAAAAAGCCAGCAGGTCTTCTTCGTTTTTAATGGCGGCAAAAGAATGTTCTCCCTCATACGGGAAGAAAAGTGTGCAGGTAAAACTACCATCGGGGTTGGGTAGCGCGATCATCATATAATTGCCGCGTGGCCAGATATGGAGTGCGTTTTTCTCAATCGCCCAGCCGCCATCAGCAGTAGCAGGTATGGTAAGCTCTTTGTAGCCATACTCCAGGTAGCTCTGCTGGTAATCAAAACGCTCGGTTTTCTGCATCGCACCACGCACTGCGGAGTATGCTCCGTCAGCTCCGAATAAAAGGTCTGGCTTTATTGTTTCTGTTTCCCCTGTTGTTATGTTCCGCAGCTGTACCTCGTTCTCACGCAGGTTTACGTCTATAGCCTGGCGGTTAAAGTGGTAGGTGATATCTGAATTAGACTCTGACAGGTTCATCAAGGCTGTGTTCAACCCTCCTCTGGATACCGAATAGATGGCCTGCCCCTCTTTGCCATAAGGCTGGTGCGTGAGCTTACCCTGCTCATCGTGCATTATGCGCCCATACATAGGGATGGCCACTTTGCGTACTTCCTCTTCTATGCCAATGCCTTTCAAGGCACGCCAGCCACGGTCGCTCAGGGCCAGGTTGATGGAGCGGCCTCCGTCTATGGTGCTCACGCGCAAGTCAGAGCGGCGCTCATACAGGTCAATTTTGTGGCCGTGTTTAGCCAGGTACAAAGACAGCAACGAGCCGACCAAACCAGCTCCCATGATGGCGATATTCTTTCTTTCGGTCATAGTGTATCCGGGGCCAGAGCCTCTTATTGGCGTAAAGTAACGGTTTCCGAAGCGCTTTGGCAAGCATATTAGCCATTCACGTGCCGGAACGTGAGGTTGATGCGTGGTTGTACGTCCTTTGCAGTTTTAGGGATGTGGTGCAGCCAGTGATGTTGTGTTGGCCCCTGCATCAGCAGTAAACTCCCGTGACTTAAGGTGATACGAACAGGCGCAACGTCTTTACGGGTGCGGTGCTTAAATGAAAAGCGACGCTCGCCACCAAGGCTCAAGCTCGCTATACTTGGCTCCTGCCCCAGCTCGGGTTCATCGTCTGAATGCCAGCCCATACTATCCTGCCCGTTGCGGTAGAGGTTGAGCAAAACACTGTTGTACTTTTGCCCGCTGGCCTCCTGCACCTGCTCGCGCAGCTTCTGTAGTACCGGTAGCCAGGGCTGTGGTTTGTTATCGAGCCCTGAGTAAGTATAGCCTTTATCGCCGTACCAGGCCGTGAGGCGTGGCATGGGCTGTAGCTTACCGAAGAGTTTTATGCTTTGCTGCTGCCAATCTACCTGTTCCAGCAGTTCCTGTAAGTATAGATCGCTTTCTCTTGAGCTGTAAAAGTGGGGGCTATAGTATACTTCGGCATCGGGCAACTGTAAGCGGTGCAAGGTTGTTCCTTTCTCTTTCATCAAGCTTTTATCGAATTTCGTCTGGTGTCTGATCAGTATCGAGAACTGGCCTTCCACTAATTTTACGCTCACGGTCCAGCACTTTAATGGCATTAGTCGCCGTTAAACCATGTAACACAATAGATACCATTACGATAAACCCAATAATAGACCAAAGCTCGTTTGCCTCCGGAAACGCCACTTTATCAAGTGCAAACGAAAGGTAAAAGAAGGACCCGATGCCTCTAATGCCAAAGAAACATACAGCTAATTTCTCCTTTGCTGTAGAATAGGTGCCTAACATGCTGGGCAAGGTAGCAATAGGCCGAATTACGAACAGGAATCCTAATCCTATTAAAGCTCCCTGCCAGGTAAGATAGTCTAGTATACCTGTCACCAGGCTGCCACCAAACAAGATCAGCAGAACAACCATAATAATGCGTTCTACCTGATTTACAAAATCGTGCATCTCAATGTTGTACTCGTGCTCTGCCTCAACACTACTCACAGTAAGAGCGGTTACAAACACAGCGATAAATCCATAGCCATGTAGCAATTCGGTTATTCCGTAGGTAACTAGGGTAGCGGAAAGAGATAAAAACCCATGCTGCGCCTTCGGAAAGCTTGTCTTTTTAGGTAACCTGAAGATAAGGTAGGCCAACCCTTTTCCAATCAAATAACCGACACCTACTCCTGCCACTATTCTGTAAAGTAAATCTCTTAGAAACCAGTCCTTAAACCAATCTTCAAACCAGTTCTGTGTTTCTCCTCCTGCTGCTATTGCCAGCACTACCGCAAGCCAGGTGAATGGGAAGGCAGACCCGTCGTTTAGCCCCGCCTCTGCCGTAAGCGAGAATCTTACCACATCTTCTTCATCATCATCCGGAGGGCCTACCTGCACCTGCTCTGCCAGAACCGGATCAGTAGGTGCCAGTACGGCACCCAATAAAACAGCCCCTGCCACAGAGAAACCTAATATACTCCATCCTAAAAAAGCAACAGCTGCAATACAAATAAGCATTGTGATAGTTACCAAACGGAATGGAATCCTCCAGTTCTTCAGGCTGAATTTCCGTCTGATTTTGAGGCCGGTGCCCATCAGTGAAATAATCACACTAAGCTCTGTGAGGCGCACCACATAGTCCTCTTGCCAGAGAGGGTCCGGCGAAGGCAGTCCCAGTGGCAGCAGGTAAATGATCACTCCCAACAACAAAAAAACTATTGGATAGGAAACAAAAGTACGCTCCATGAGATTGGGTATCCAGGTCATGGAGAGAGCCGCCAACCCTATTATAGTCATGGCCACTATATAATCATTCATTTTAAATACTATCTTTAAAGTTGGTGCCTAAAATCAGGGAGTTACTCTTTACCACTGGCACACTGGGTAGTTAATGGTGCCGGTTGTAGGCGTACTTACGTTATAATGAAAGTGTTGCCTATTTTTGTAAACATTGAACCTCTTTAACTTATAATTTTTGAAAGCGATAGAAAGTTTTTTAGTTGCCTTCAGCAATGCTGCCTGGGGCCTGCCTTTGCTTTTCCTGTTGATGGGCGGAGGCTTTTTTTTTATGTTTTATTCTGGTTTTCTGCCTTTCCGGCACCTGGGCCATGCTATAAACGTTTTGCGCGGCAAGTATGATGACCCAAATGACCCAGGCGACATCAACCATTTTGAAGCCCTTTCCAGTGCCTTAGCTGCCACAGTAGGCATGGGTAACATAAGCGGTGTGGCCGTAGCCATTGCCACCGGAGGCCCTGGCGTATTATTCTGGATGTGGGTAAGTGCCTTTGTGGGTATGGCTACGAAATTCTTTACCTGCTCGCTCGCCATTATGTACCGCGGCCGCGATACAAATGGGCACGTAGAGGGTGGCCCAATGTATGTGGTAACAGAAGGACTGGGTAAAAAATGGAAGCCGCTCGCTGCATTTTTTGCCATCGCCGGTCTGTTTGGTACCCTTCCTATTTTTCAGGCAAACCAATTAACGCAGGTGTTGCGCGAGGTTGTGCTTGTGCCCAGCGGCATTGCCACTACCAATCCTTTTTACTGGAACCTGGGCATAGGACTTTCACTTGTCTTTATCACCTCGCTTGTTATTTTCGGAGGCATACAGCGCATTGGCCAGGTGGCTGGCAAAATGGTTCCGAGTATGGTTGTACTGTACATGTTGGCTGTATTTTATATCATGTTTGTAAATTACACCAACATACCAGGCGCTTTCGCTATGATTTTTGAAGACGCCTTTTCGGCAAGAGCAGTGCTAGGTGGCGCTGTAGGAGCCATTATCATAGCAGGTGCGCGTAGAGCAGCATTTTCCAACGAAGCAGGTATCGGTACAGCCTCTATGATGCATGGGGCTGCTAAAACAGACGAGCCCATTCGTGAAGGCTTGGTAGCCATGCTTGGGCCTTTTATCGACACGTTGATAGTTTGTACCCTCACCGGCCTGGCCATTATACTTACTGGGGCTTGGCAAACATCGGATGGAAATGGAGTGCTGATGACGGTTACTGCCTTTAACTTAGCAATGCCTGGCATTGGCAGTTATGTGCTGGTTATCTGTGTGGTTATTTTCGCTTTCACCTCGCTGTTCTCCTATTCCTACTATGGCACCAAGTGCTTCAGTTTCTTATTTGGGGCAAAGTATAAACACTATTACAATTACTTTTATGTGCTTACCATTGTGTTCGGTGCTACGGCTTCTATTACCGCTGTAATCAGTTTGATAGATGGTATGTATGCCATGATGGCTATTCCAACCATGGTTTCTGCCCTTATACTTTCACCTAAAGTAATGAAGGCTGCCCGTGATTATTTTGAACGGATGAAAGATTTTAAAGAGGAACTTAAAGTGAAAGACTAAGTGTATGAGCGGCCGTCTTCTATAATACCGGGCCTAAGTATAAAGCCAGAGCGGCTGGTTCTACAAAAGAACCAGCCGCTCTGGCTTTATACTTGCTTAAGTTTTTGATAAGCTTATAATTCTAAAGGTTTCATCTTGGCTGTTGCTGCACATCAATGTTTAAAGAAGGATATCTTTTATGCCTCCTGCCTGCTAGCCTCCAGCTGCTTGATGCGCCACTGGCTTCCTACAATCCAGACAATATCTCCTTCCTCAAAAACTGTTTCAGATACAGGGTTTAGAATACGTTCACCGTTTTTTTCAATACCTACTATCAATCCCTTTGCTTTCTCTCTCACTCCGGCTTGCCGTATAGTCTTGTGCAGCAAAACAGAATCAGCGGTAATTAATAGCTTCTGTAGGCCCACATCGTCTTTCCTGTCCTGTTCAGTTGTTTTGGGCATTTCAGTTCCAATAAATTGCCTGAACGTCTCTAGCTGCTCATCAGACCCAAAAACATAGAGTTTGTCATCCGGAAACACCCTCTCTCCCCGCGATGGAGCCAGTATGGTATGGTCGCCCCGTTCTATCACAGCTACGTTAACGCCATACTTTTCTCTAACCTGCAGTTCTACCAAGCTTTTCCCGACAACAACAGAATCCGGAGAGATCTCAAAGCTGGTGAGATGGGCATTCCAGGGTGTGAGGGTATGGTGCATTTTAGCAGCATCGCTTATTTCCCGTGCATTCAGGTTGTTCATAAAGCGGTTCTCTATCCGAATGTAGAAGTTCTGGATCTTGTGTGAGAAAACAGTTAGCAAAGCAATAATAGCCAACCCCACCACTATCGCAACCTGTATAGAAAAGAACTGGTTGAGTAGAAACCCTATAAACAGTATGGCAATTACTATCCGCACAAACTCCAGCACAATAATCAGGCTGCGGTAGTTTTTGTTTGCCCAGATACGGCCTAGTGCCTCCTTCTGCGGATGGTATACCGCTAAAGCCCAAAGAAAAGGAGCCATAAAGATCAGGGTAATGGACATTGTTATCACATCCCCTAAATTGCCATTCACCAGGGTCTCTTTTATAAAGGGATGCAGGTAGCGGGCGGCTAACATAACAAGGCCAATAATAATAACTGTGTAAACCACCAGGTTAACTGCGTATGCCCTAAGCACTAATTTCCAGTCGCTGGTAGTACCGATAGTCTGTGCCCCTGAGCTGTATTCATTCAGCGAGGCTATCCATTTATCAGGCAGCAGCGCCTCTACCTTGCGGTATAGTGGCTCCGAAAGCCTGATCATGTAGGGCGTGGTAAAGGTAGTCACAGCCGAAACGGCCACCGCTACCGGGTACAGAAAATCGCTGGTGACGTTCAGGGTGAGCCCTAGTGTAGCGATGATAAAGGAGAACTCCCCAATCTGCGACACGCTCATGCCTGACTGTATTGACGTCTTCAATCCTTGCCCCGATATCAACCCTCCGCCCGTTATACTTAGTGATTTACCCACCAGTGTCACCAGCGTAATAAGCGCGATAGGGCCCGCATAAGAGACAAGGGTGGCCGGATTGATCAGCATACCTACCGAGACAAAGAAGATGGCTCCGAAAAGGTCTTTTACGGAGGAAACCAAGTGCTCAATTTTCTCGGCTTTGGTGGTTTCTGCCAGTATAGAGCCCATAATAAAAGCACCCAACGCCGGCGAAAATCCAACTTGTGCCGCGAGCACCACCATCAGCAGGCAAAGCGCCAGCGACACAATCAGTAGCGTTTCGTTGTTCATGAGTTTGCTTGCTTTGCGCAGGAATGTCGGGATCAGGAATATACCCGCCAAGAACCACAGCAGCAGGAAAAAAGCCAGTTTCATGACGGCTGCCAGCATCTCAGTTCCTGCAAACTGCTGACTAACCGCCAGTGTGGAAAGCAACACCAGCAAAAGTATAGCCACCAAATCCTCCACAATCAGCACTCCAAATACCAGCCCTGCAAACTTATGCGACTTCACCCCCAGTTCCTCAAAGGCTCTGATAATAATAGTAGTGGAGGATATGGAAAGAATACCGCCCAGAAAAATACTGTCCATGGTGTTCCAGCCTAACAGCTTACCAGTCAGGTAGCCTAGCAGCAGCATTACGACAACCTCTATCAAGGCCATTACCGACGATGCACCTCCTACTTTCACCAGTTTCTTAAAACTGAACTCAAGCCCCAGGCTGAACAAAAGAAAGATAACACCGATCTCAGCCCAGATGGTAATGTTCTCGGTTTCCATCACCGATGGAAAAAGGGCAAAGTGCGGCCCCACCAACAGCCCCGCAATAATATACCCCAGCACCAATGGCTGCTTCAGCTTTTTGAAGAGAAGGGTGGTGATACCCGCAGCCCCTAGTATCAAGGCTAAATCTGTAACTAAGTGCGGTAAATGTGTCATGTGGTTTTATAGTTGATTCTTGAGGAAGCGTTTGAGTGATAGCTTATACGGGCTATTCGCGCCTTACCATGTATGTTTGCTTTAGTTATACTACCTAAACATGGCGCAGAAGGATGCTCGCGGCTTCTAAAAGCAACGGGCGGAGAGGCAGTCTTTAGCTCCCCTCCGCCCGTTGCTGCTTTCTTTAGAAAAGGTGTTTTAATGTGCCTCCAGGCACTCGTGCAAAATCTCTGAGAAATGGTATACTTCTTCAAAGCTGTTGTAGAGCGGTGTAGGGGCCACACGAATTACGTTTGGCTCACGGTAATCTACTATAATGCCTGCTTCCATTAGTTTATCAAACAGCATTCGCGAGTTCTTTTTTACCAGTAAGGATATCTGGCAGCCACGTGCCTGTGGGTCTTCCGGTGTGATCATTTCCATTACATCCTTGCCTACATGTACATCATTTATCAGGTACTCCAGGTAACCTGTCAGCTTCTCACTTTTGGCGCGCAGGGCTTCCATGCCACCTGCTTCGTCCACCAGTTCCAGGGAGGCACGGTGCACCGCCATCGGCAGAATCTGGCCGTTGCTCAGTTGCCAGCCTGGTGCGCCTTCCATTGGCTTAAAGCCTTTCTTCATCTGGAAACGCTCTTTAGCATCGTGCCCCCACCAACCGGCAAAGCGCGGAATGCTGCTGTCGTTTGCGAAACGCTCGTGCACATATACACCAGAGGTACCACCCGGACCAGAATTCAGGTATTTATAAGTACACCATACCGCAAAATCCACATCCCAATCGTGCAACTTAAGCATTATATTACCAGCGGCATGTGCCAAGTCAAAACCAACCAGCGCACCCACTTCGTGTCCGGTTTTGGTGATGGCCTCCATGTCAAATACCTGGCCTGTATAGTAGTTGATACCGCCCATCATCACGAGTGCCAGTTCATCGCCGTGCTCTTTTATACTTTGCAGGATATCTTCGGTGCGTAAGGTGTGCTCACCCTCCCGAGGGAATAGCTCTATTACAGCCTCTTCCGGATTGTAGCCGTGGAATTTGGTCTGCGTTTCCAGCGCATACTGATCGGACGGGAAGGCACCTCCTTCTGTAATAATTTTAAAGCGCTTGCCCTCTGGCCTGTAGAACGATACCAGCATCAGGTGCAGGTTCACAGTCAGCTGGTTCATAATCACTACCTCGTTCTCTTTGGCACCCACCACACGGGCAGCACCTCCAGCCAATAATTCGTGGTAGTTATACCAAGGCTCATCTCCTTTAAAATGCCCTTCTACTGCCAGGTTAGCCCATTTATACATCTCGTTATCGATGTACATTTGTGCTGATTTTGGCTGTAACCCCAGAGAGTTGCCACAGAAGTAGATGGCATCCTTCTTGTTTACCTGCGGGAAATGAAAGCGGTCGCGGAAATGATGTAGCGTGTCTTGCTGGTCCTGCTCCTGTGCAAAGGCCAGGGTGTTTTGATAGTTCATGTTGTGCGGAATTTCTTTATTCTTAAACTGCCAAGGCAGTTATAGGTTTCTTTATCCTGCTAAGATAAGAATTTGCAGTATGAAATTTACCTTCTACTGAAACAGGAAGGGTAAACCAGGTAGGGCTGTTGTAGCGTTGTAGCTGCTAATCCAACCACACGCAGCCCCTCCTTATCTAAGGAGGGGAACCTGAAACTGCTATTGCCAATGTATAAGCGCTGTTTTAGAGCTACTCAAAGAAACCCACCCCTGCCCCTCCGAGGAGGGGAATGCCTAAAAATAGGGAAGAGTGCTTGGCAAAAGCTCCGTAAGTAGAAGCTATCTGAAGTTTCCCAGTCCTTGGGTTGAGCGCCTCGAGAGTTTCCGGTGACGAACGGAGTGAGGCAGCCCGAGGCACGAGTAAGAGGGCCCCTACCCCCAGGACGAGCCCTCGCGGGCTTGAGCGATCCAAAGTATAAGGTGAAACAGAAGGTATTTGGGAGCTGGAGGATGAACAGAAACTAGAAAGAATAGCTTGGTAGAAGATGCATCAGCAAAAGCAGCTATAGAAGTATGGCCGAGGCTGTAGCAGCAATGCCTCTGCGAGCCAGTAGAGTTGAAAACCCTACACCATAGTAGGACACAAGTCTGAAGACTTGCGCCAGATAAAAAAGTCTTTAGCAAGCTTTATTCCTACTCGCCTCTTCCCCCACCTGCCCCTTCACAAACTGCTCCTTCTTCAGATTCAGCCACTCTAAGGCAGTGCCGCTTAACATACGTTCTTTTGTTGCCAGGTCATAAGGCATAGACTCTATCAGTTTACCCGGCTCCAATTCGCCAAGCGGGAAAGGGTAATCGGTGCCGAGGGCAATGCTGTTAGCCCCTACCAGGTTCACAAGGTAATCCAGGGCGGCAGGATCGTGTACCAGCGAGTCGAGGTAGAATTTACCGAGGTAGTGCCTTGGGTTCACGTTGTTATCCACAGCGCAAAGGTCAGGGCGTACTTCAAAGCCGTGGGCAATGCGACCAACGGTAGCCGGAAAGGAGCCTCCACCGTGGGCAAACGCCACACGCAGCTTTGGCAGTCGCTCCAACACACCTCCGAAGATCATAGAGCAGATAGCCATACTTGTTTCGGCAGGCATACCTACCAGCCAGGGCAACCAGTACTTCTTCATCTTTTTCTGCCCATACATATCCCAAGGGTGCACAAAAATAGCCGCTCCCAACTCTTCTGCTGCCTGGAAAACCGGAAAAAGCTCCGGGGCCTCTAGGTTCCAATCGTTGATATGCGTGCCGATCTGTATGCCTGCCATACCTAAGTCCTTTACACAACGCTCCAGTTCTTTGATAGCCAGATCGGGCGCCTGCATGGGCAGTGTGCCAAGGCCTACAAATCGATCAGGGTAATCAGCTACAATACCGGCAATATGGTCGTTCAGCATCTTAGAAAGATCGTACGTGTGCTCTGGCTTTGCCCAATAGTTAAACATAACCGGCACAGTGCTTAGCACCTGCACCCCTACCCTATGCTGGCTGCACTCGTGCATGCGTGCTTTAGGATCCCAGCAGTTGTCCTGAATTTCACGGAAGAACTTATCATCCATCATCATGCGGGCGCAACAAGGCTTGTGGTGCTCCAACCGCACAAAGCCGCCGTAGCCGTAGCGCTCGCGCAGGTTAGGCCATGTGGCAGGTAAAATGTGGGTGTGTATGTCTACCTTCAGCAGGTTATCAGCAGTAAGTATAGGCATCTTCTCTTGCATGGCTTAAGGGGCGAAGTATACGTCTATACGCACATTGGCCGTATAGGGCAATCCAACAAGATACGCTTTTTTAGACACAAGTATCAAGACGTAAGACACAAGACTTTTGGGACACAAGTATCAAGTATCACGACACAAGACTTTTTCTAGCAGGGTGATGAGGGCTAATGAAGCATAAACTGCTTTGGGTTGATTTATACTTCACCTTTAAAAAAGAAGCCGCTCCGGCTACCAAGGCAGCAGAAGCGGCTTTATACTTTGTTCAATTAAAAAATCTTGTGTCGTGATACTAATATCTCATGTCTAATTTAAAGTTTTGCCGGAGGGTCCATGACGGTACCGCAGTTGTTGCAGGTGCGGTGTTCCATGCTGTCCCAGAAGTGGCTCATGATAACCGGCAACTGGCCTACAATGTCTGTTACGTCGGCATACTCCTCATATAGCTTGTTGCCGCAGTTTTCGCAGAACCACAGGAAACCGTCCTGTTCACCGGATTTGCGGTAACGCTCCATCACCAGGCCTACTGAGCCGGCAGGGCGCTGCGGTGAGTGCGGCACGCGTGGCGGCAGCAGGAAAATCTCTCCTTCCTTGATCGGAATATCAACCGGCTTCCCGTCTTCAATTATCTTCAGCACAATGTCTCCTTCCAGCTGATAGAAGAACTCTTCTCCTTCATCATAATGATAATCTTTGCGCGCATTCGGCCCGCCTACTACCATCACAATAAAATCATCGTTGCCTTTAAAAACCTGCTGGTTGCCTACCGGTGGCTTCAGCAGGTGGCGGTGCTCCTCTATCCAGCCTTTAAAGTTAAATGGTCGTTGTATAGCCATACTTCTTGCGTTACATGTTTGATAGAATGAAAGTACGAAAAAACCCACATAAATGGTAACAGACAAGTAAAGTAAGCCTATGCTTCTTTGTTCTGTTTTACGTACATTTAGCTTATGAACTTAGACCTGAAGAACAAACACGCCCTGGTGTGCGGAAGCACCCAAGGCATCGGCAAAGCCGTAGCTGTGGAATTGGCACAATTGGGTGCCAGCATTACGCTGGTAGCCCGTAACGAAGAGAAACTACAGGCAGTGGCCAAAGAGCTAGACACGGCCCAAGGGCAGCAGCATGAGTTTATCGTAGCTGATTTCTCAGACCCATACGACTTGAACATACAGGTACAAGCGTACCTGAAAGATCAACCCGAAGTACACATACTGGTTAACAATACCGGCGGTCCTGCTGGCGGGCCAATTACTGAGGCTGTTACGGATGAGTTTATAGATGCCTTCAACCAACACCTGGTGGCAAACCACCTGCTGGCGAAAGCAGTGATACCAGCTATGAAAAAAGCTGGATACGGGCGCATCATTAACATCATCAGCACCTCTGTAAAGCAGCCGCTCAACGGCTTAGGTGTATCGAACACCATTCGTGGAGCTGTAGCAAGCTGGTCTAAAACGATGGCCAACGAACTAGGGCAGTTTGGCATCACCGTAAACAACGTGCTGCCTGGCTCTACCAACACAGGTCGCATCACCTCTATCATCGAAAGCAGAGCTCAGAAATCGGGCCGTAGCCAAGAGGAGATAAAGCAGGAAATGGAAGCTGAAATTCCGGCTAAGCGCTTTGCAGAACCAGCAGAAGTAGCTGCCGCAGCTGCATTCTTAGCCTCTCCTGCCGCTGCTTACATCAACGGTATCAATGTGCCGGTAGATGGTGGGCGAACTAGCTGCCTTTAAGACTTTAGACGCTAGATATTAGACCTTAGACTTTTTTGAAGTTGAAGGGGTTAATAGTGGCTAATGGTCAGAGCCGGGGTACAAACATTTATACTCGTGTTGAAATTCCCCTCCCTGGAGGGGCAGGGGTGGGTTCTGCTATTGGCTTGCTTCAAGTATAAGCTTCATTGGAGCAGCTTCACTTTTCTTCGACCAAGATCCTTTCAGGATAACAAGTTGGGAGAAAGGGAGTGCTAAGGTTGAATCAGAAACAGGAGCAGCTAAAGCATCCGCAGAAGTATTAACATCCCCCTACCCCCTTCAAAGGGGGACTTAGCAGAAGTGGTGTAGCGAAAGCAGTAGTAGCTACTTAAACTGATTTGAGGCCTTAGACAAGGAGGGGTTAGAAGTCGTTGGGAACGGTACAGCAAGTATAAATGCCACCCATTCATAATTTTTAATTCATCATTCATAATTGCCAACGCACGTGCAGCAGCTTCAAAACTACATCAACGGCCAGTTAGTTGCTCCCGCAGCGGGGCGGTACATCGACAACTATAATCCTGCAACCGGAGAAGTATACTCCCTTATTCCTGATTCTGATGAGCAGGATGTAGCGCAGGCGGTGGAGGCGGCGCAGGCAGCTTTCCCGGGTTGGGCGAAGACGCCTGCCGAAAAACGTGGCCGCATTTTGATGAAGATAGCTGACCTGATTGATGAGAACCTGGAGCGGCTGGCAGAGGCTGAGTCGATAGACAACGGCAAACCACTAAAACTTGCCAAGACAGTAGACATTCCGCGGGCCAGCAGTAACATGCGTTTCTACGGTACGGCCATACAGCACTTTGCTTCGGAGGCGCATTACATGGAAGGCACAGAGGCGATCAACTATACGGTGCGGCACCCGCATGGGGTGGCAGGTTGTATCTCGCCCTGGAACCTGCCGCTATACTTGTTTACCTGGAAAATCGCTCCTGCCCTGGCTGCTGGAAATTGTGTAGTAGCCAAGCCTTCCGAAGTTACGCCCATGACGGCTTTCCTGCTGTCGGAGATTTGCATGGAAGCAGGCTTACCTGCCGGTGTACTGAACATTGTGCACGGCTATGGGCACAAAGTTGGAGCTGCCATGGTAGTGCACCCGAAGGTGCCTGTTATCTCCTTCACCGGTGGCACGGCAACCGGGCGAAGCATTGCCGCGACAGCTGCCCCTATGTTCAAAAAGCTATCGCTGGAGTTAGGTGGCAAGAATCCAAACATCATCTTTGCTAATTGCGATTTTAACAACGCCCTCCATACTTCCATACACTCCTCCTTTGCCAACCAGGGACAGATCTGCCTCTGCGGCTCCCGCATCTTTATCGAGCGCCCGCTGTACGAGAAGTTTCGGGATGCTTTTGTGGAGAAGGTAAAAGCTATGACCGTAGGCGACCCGCTGGAGGATCGCACCAAACAAGGCGCGGTGGTATCGGAGCAGCACATGCAGAAGGTGCTTTCTTACATCGAGCTGGCGAAGCAGGAAGGCGGAAGCATACTTACAGGCGGACACCAGGTGCAGGTGGAAGGACGCTGCGCCAAGGGCTGGTTTATTTCTCCTACCGTTATCGAGGGCCTTCCCTATAACTGCCGCACCAATACCGAGGAGATCTTTGGCCCTGTTGTGACGCTTACGCCTTTCGACACCGAAGAAGAAGTTATCCAGTACGCCAACTGCACCGACTACGGCCTCTCCGCCACCATCTGGACACAGAACCTACAACGCGCCCACCGTGTGGCGCACCAGGTACATAGCGGCATCATATGGGTCAACACCTGGCTCCTCCGCGACCTCCGCACACCTTTCGGCGGCATGAAAAACTCCGGCGTAGGTCGAGAAGGCGGCTTTGAGGCACTGAGTTTCTTTACTGAGCCGCAAAATGTTTGTGTGAAACTGTAGGGGCTGCTTACACTTTATGCGCATATCCTACTAGCCCAACACTAGGCAACATGTTAATAATATCTATAGTACAATCTGCTTGTACGCTCTCGCTCGCCTCCGGCGAGTGTGTGGTATAACACTACCTCTGGCAACCTGATGACAAACCAAAGGCGTAGCATCAAGTATAAATTATACTTATTAACATGAGGCGGGACACCTCTATAACCTCACACTCGTCGGAGGCGAGCGGGGGCTAATTTTAATGAATTCATATTAAAAATGAAGTTTGGTAAAACAATAAAGATATTCCTTATCGACGGTGATCCAAATGGCCGCATGACCTGTGAATTATCTAACTGGACAGGTAAAGCTTATAGAATTCCTCGTGTTAAAGTCAAAGAATGTATAGATCGCCAAGACTTAAATAATCCTGGTATTTACTTACTGTTTGGCAAGAGCGAAGATGGCTTTGATAAAGTATATGTTGGCGAAGCTGAAGAAATATTTAGAAGACTCCAACAACAGGTTTCTCAAAGAGACTTTTGGAATGAAGCAATCACCTTCATCAGTAAAGATGAAAACTTGAACAAAGCTCATATAAAGTACATTGAAAACCGACTACACACTTTAGCAAAAGACGCTGGCCGCTACCAATTAGAAAACAGTGTTATACCTACACAATCTTCTATCTCTGAATCTGACAGAGCAGAAATGGAAGAATTCATATCAAACATCAGATTACTTGTTAATACCCTTGGTCATAAAGTTTTTGAGGAAAAGCGTGAAGTCAAGAATAACGATGAGCAACAACCAATCTTTTATTTGAGAGGCGCAAGAGGTGCAGAAGCTCAAGGCGAACCTACAGCAGAAGGGTTTGTGGTGTTTAAAGGATCAAGGGCTACACTATCAAATGTTAACTCTATTTCTCCATCCTTTGCTAAATATAGGCAGCAGCTCATAGAGCAAAACATACTTCAGCAGAATGGAGAGGTATATGAGTTTATGGAAGATAGTGTTTTCAGTAGCCCTTCTACCGCAGCAGTTATGGTGATGGGTAGAAACGCAAATGGTCTACTTGAGTGGAAGTTGCCTAGTGGAGTAACGCTGAAAGAGTTTGAGTCAGAAAACAGATAAAGCTGTCTGCCACTATAATAAGCTACCTCTCCAACACCTCATCAATCAACCCATACGCCTTAGCCTCGTCGGTTATGTCTGAAGACTTCTTTATCAAGCCCAACTTAAGTAGAAAGACAGCATTACTTCATACTATATTGTCATCCTGAAAGGATCTTGTGGGCTAATTAGAATAGCTTCAATGAACCGCTTTACCGCTCGCGGGGCAGGGGCCCTCTTTAACCAAGATCCTTTCAGGATGACAACAATAAACAGGTTAAACTAATTTTGTTTCCACTCTTAGCAAACAATTTTTTGTTAAGATTCTGCTATTCATACTTACGAATAGCAGATTAAAGTAGCCCTGGCCGGAGGTTTAAACAGGATCTCCGTACCTTTGCCCGATGGACTTTAAGAGAAGAAGACTAGCCGTAGCGCTTCGGAACCAGTTAAACTACCCGTTGCAGTTTAATCCTTTTGTGTTCAGCAAGCTGTTTCTGCTATGGATTGCCGTGGGTATTGTGGGCGGTGTGATCGCTGGCTTTTACTGGACAGTACTGGAGGGGCTGCTGCATTTTCTGGCGCAGTTCCAGGGGCTTTATGTCATTCCGGTTATGGCAGTGGCAGGTCTGTTGGCGGGGCTTGTTATCCACTTTCTCGGTGACCCCGGCGAGATGGACCTCATCGTAAACAACATCCGCTTTAAAGGCGGCAGACTGGAGCCCAAGAATAACCCGTCCATGATCCTGTCGTCGTGGTTGTGCATTGCCAGCGGTGGCAGCGCAGGCCCGGAGGCTCCGCTTGTGCAGGTGGTAGGCTCCACCGGCACCTGGATAGCCCGGAAGCTTAGGATAAAAGGCGAGGATCTGCGCTCTTTAAGTATAGCAGGCATGGCCGCTGCCTTTACAGCCCTGTTTGGCGCTCCACTGGGGGGTAGCCTCTTTGCGCTGGAGATTCAACACCATAAACACATCAGCGAATACTACCAGGCCTTGATACCCGCCTTGGTGGCTAGTTGCTCCAGCTACGTTATCTTTCTTCTGGTGACGCACATCGGCATTGGCCCTACCTGGGTTTTCCCGATATATGCCACGCCCGAGCTCAACGACTTTTTCTATGCCATGCTATATGCTTTGGCAGGCACGGCCGCTGGTTGGTTGTTTATCTTTTCCGTACGCCAATGCCGCCATATTTTTCAAAAGCTGCAGGTGCCCATTTATGTGAAGATGATGATCGGAGGGCTCATCATTGGTACGATTGCCTACTTTGTGCCCCTCTCCCGCTACTTTAGCCACGATGAGCTGAACGTGTTGCTGGAGGAGCAGTTTACGCTGGAGTTCCTGCTTATACTTTTAGGAGCCAAAATACTGGCAATCGCCTTTACCGTTACCTCCGGCTGGCGTGGCGGTTTTATCATTCCGCTTTTCTTTGTGGGTGCTACAGTGGGTATGATTGTAAATACTGCCTTTCCGGGCCAGAACCTGCCACTGATTATGGTAAGTTGCATGGCGGCAATCAACGCCTGCGTTACGCGCACACCTATCAGCACGACCATTTTGCTGGCCACGCTTACAGGCTTTCATCATTTCATCCCGATACTTTTTGCCAGCCTGACCGGCTTTTTCCTGGCACCTAAAACACCGCTGATTAATGCGCAGCTAGGCGTAAAAGAGTAATGTACCAAACATACTTTCCAGCTTTTTTATACAAGCCAAGTATAAACCCCTTTTCATACTTATTATAAACAAGAAGGGCCTGCTGAGTAGCAGGCCCTTCTTGTTTATATTTATACTTGTGGCTTACTGGTTTACCACTGTTTTGCCTGGGTTAATCAAGTTGCGCTCCAGGAAGTCGGTCATCATGGTGAAGCGGTGCATATAGGTGTTGCCGCCGTAGATACCGTGGTTACGGTTCGGGTAGTAGAAGCTCTCGAACTGCTTGTTGGCATCAATCAAAGCATCCTGCATGGCTACAGCATTTTGGAAATGCACGTTATCATCTCCTGTGCCGTGGATGAGCAACAGCTTACCTTGCAGCTTATCAGCAAAGAACAACGGTGAGTTCTCATCATACCCAGCCGCATTTTCCTGTGGTGTTTTCAGGTAACGCTCGGTGTAGATAGAGTCGTAGAATCTCCAGTTTGTAACCGGAGCCACGGAGATACCTGCACGGAACACGCCATCGCCTTTCGTTAGGCCAAGCAGCGTCATGTAGCCACCAAAGCTGTGCCCCCAGATACCGATGCGGTCTTTGTCTACATAGTTCTGCTTGCCCAGCCATTTAGCGGCCTCAATTTGATCTTCGATTTCATACTTGCCCAGGTTAGCGTAGGTGATTTTTTTGAAGTCAGCACCGCGGGCACCTGTACCTCTGTTATCAACGCTTACCACGATCAAGCCTTTGTCGGCCAGCACCTGGTACCAAAGGTAGTTGCTACCGCCCCAGCTGTTAGTTACTGTCTGTGAGCCTGGGCCACCGTATACAAACATCAGCACTGGGTATTTTTTGTTCGGGTCAAAATCCGTTGGCTTAATCATCCAGCCGTTCAGCTTCGTGCCGTCAGCCGTGTTCATGGAGAAGAACTCCTGCTTGGCAATATCATACTGCGCCAGCGTGCTCTTCAGCTTCTCGTTATCTTCCAGCACCTTGATCAGTTTGCCATCTTTTGCGGTGTGTAGGCTTACGGTTGGTACCGTGTTGGCAGCAGAGTAATAATCCAGGTAGTATTTGAAGTCATTGCTCATGTTCACGCGGTGCGTGCCCTCTTTGTCCGTCAGGCGCTGCTTCTTTTTGCCTTTGCTGCTGATGCTATACAGGTGGCGGTCAAGCGGAGACACCTCTGTAGACATGTAGTACAGGCGGTCGTTTTTCTCGTCGTAGCCAACATACTCACTCACCTCCCAGTTACCGTCGGTGATCTGGCGCACCAGTTTACCGTTCATGTTGTACAGGTACAGGTGGTTGTAGCCATCCTTCTCAGAAGAGTGGATGAAGTTCTTACCGTCCTTCAGGTAAGTAAGGTCGTCGGTAATGTCGATGTAGGCCTTGTCTGTCTCTTTCAGCACCACGTTGGTTTTACCGGTAGAGACATTGGCGTGCAGGATCTCCAGGGTGTTCTGCAGGCGGTTCATTTTCTGGATAGACAGCAGGTTAGCATCGTTCGTCCACTTGATGCGCGGGATGTAAATGTCATCCTCGTTGCCCGTATCCATCTTCACGGTTTTGCCGCTGTTTACATCATACACCGAAACCTTTACGGTTGAGTTTGCCTCACCAGCTTTCGGGTATTTGAACTTGTAATCCTGCGGATACAATTCGCCCCACATCTGCATGTTGAACTCCGGCACGTTTGCCTCGTCAAAAGTATAGAAGGCGATTTTCTTCCCGTCTGGTGACCAATGGAAACCTTTCGCAAAAGAGAATTCTTCTTCATACACCCAATCCGAGTAACCGTTGATGATGGAGTTGAACTTGCCATCGGTGGTGATCTGCGTTTCCTGCATGTTGCTCAGGTCGGTCACGAACATGTTGTTTTCGCGGGCGAAGGCAACGCGCTTGGCATCCGGTGAGAAAGAAGCATACAGCTGCTTGCCGCCATCGCTTAGCTTTGTCAGCTTTTTAGAGGCGATGTCGTAAATGTAGAATTCGGCCTTAGACGAACGACGGTAAATTTGCTCTGTATCGGTAGAGAAGAGTACTTTCTGCTCGTCTGAAGAGAAAGTATAGTCATCGTACTGAATTGGTTGGTTGCTGCCGGCTGGCACCAGGTTTTCGCCCTCGATGATGGTGGAAACGGGCTTGCCTGTAGTTACATCATACTTTACAATGTCGTATACCTTGTTCTTTTCGTCAGGCACCTGCGAGCTGTAGTAGCGGCCATCGTTCATCCAGTTCACGCCGTACACCGACTGGCTACGGAAGGTGCCTTTCTTGTAAAGATCCTCCAGCGTAATGTCTTTTTTCTGCTGCGCCTGCGCCACAAAGGCAAAACACAGAAGCACGGCAGCCAAAATATTTGTCTTTAATCTGATATGCATGCTTTTCGGTTAGTTTAGTTTAGCTCCTCTAAGTTAAAACAATATTACGGTTTAGCCATAAAGCGTAGCCAAAACCATACCTATACTTGTTATAACAGTAATATAGGCACGTGAAAACAAAAAAAGCGGCAACCCTTATTCGGAGCTACCGCTTTTTATACTTTATACTTGGTCAATTAGAAGTTGAAGCCAACGGTTAAGAGTGCAGTAGATTGGCGGTTTTTCATATCTACTATTGGCTCTCCGCCTCCTGAACTAAAGGTATAAGGAGAGTAACGTGTGGCTTGGTTGCTGTTAACATATGCCAGGTCCACAAAGTAATTCTGCAGACGAATACCTGCCCCCAAGGTATAAGCTTTGATAGAACCATCCAGGTCGTTGCTCTTATAAGGATCTCCTGAATGAGCATATCCTGCACGGAACCTAAACGCTTCATAGCGGCCTTCTGCTCCTATTTTAAAGTTTACTGCAGATTGATAGGTATCAGATATAGAGTTATTCACGTCTGTGAAATACCCACTGGAACTCCCAAATTCATTGTCCTCAGAAAACCGCATACCCCCATAATTCACAAATTCAGCATCAGCCGTGATAAAGCCATACTTACCAATAAAATAAGCTACTCCGCCTGTTGCACGGAATGGCGTAGTCAAGCGGTAGTTAAATTCTCCTGGCAATTCAGCATCAGAATAAGTACCAGGCACGCCCGTATCAGGATCTACCGAAGTAGCTGACAACGATCTTTGGTAATCATCTGTAAAGTTATAGGCAGTAGGTGTCTGTATACTTAATCCCAACCGTAATGCATCTACTGGTCTTGCAATCACACCTACCTTTAGGTTTATACCTGCACCTCTTGTAGTAAACTCATCCCGTAGCGTAAGATTATATTGTCCGGGAATGCCTTGGTTCTCCTCATCAAAAGCTATAACATAATCGCCTGATTCACGAAAAATACTTTCCTGAGTGAAGTTGCTGGTTATGATGCCTAAAGAGGCTCCAAGGTAAATTTTATCTTTATAACTGGTACCAACACCAATATCTAATTGATTTTGAGACCCTCTGCGCTGAATTTCTTCCAGCTGACCTATAGCGCCATAGCTGTACAGCGGATTAGCATAATTTGTAGCTTCACCTCGTTCCACATCCCAAAACTCAATAAGAAAAGTGCTATAAGCTAAACCTGCTAAAGAGGTGATACCAGTATTATCAACTTCATCTATTAAACTGGATTCTGTACGACCATTTATATTCGCTTGGTCAGCAAAATAATCTACAATGGTATTTGGAGCTTCTGTGGTATTAGTATACCTAAGCTGTTGGTTAAAATTATTCAACCTTGTAAAGCCTATTCCTAGATTTACTCCTCTCCAGTCGTTGGTATCATCATCGCCCCGGCGTTTAGACAACACAAGCCCCATTTGTGGCACAGAAAAAATATTGCGTTCATCTGTAAAGTTACCGTCTCCTGTACCTGTTTCGGTTGTATTATACTGTATACCTGGAGTGATGGAGAATTCTGAACGGCGGAACATGCCTAAACCAGCTGGATTGCCGGCAATATTTGTTATATCAGCTCCAAGCGCGGTTTGCGCTCCACCTATACCTTGTATGCGCGCAGTACCTGAAATTCCCAGTTGTGAATAACGCAGCGCATCTGTTCCAGTTTGGGCAAAAGCAGTACCACCCCAGCCTAGTAAGAGCGCCAGGCTGGCCAAAAGTGTCTTCTTCATTTTATATGGATTTTCTTGCTATACTTAATTATTTCCTCTTCTTGATCGCCCACCGCTGCTGCTGCCTGAGCTTGTACCAGACGATGATGACCCACTACTGCTGCGCTGGTAAGATGGGGTTGATGTTGCTGGCGTAGAAGTGGCTGGGCGGCTTTCGTAGGTGCGTGCCGGACGACTGGTCTCGACAGAGCGTGTACGCACTGGTTGCTCTGAAGTACGGCTTGGCGTAGAACTACGGCTGCGGCGGCCACTATTCTCAGTTGGCGCTACAGCAGGTTGCGTACGCTGCTGCTGTGGTTGTGTGGTGGTGGTGGTGTTTCTGTTTGCACGGCTTGGCCTTGCTGGCAACACTACTCTATCATTTGTGCCTGATGCTGGCGCTACAGTGCTTCTATCGCTACGCGACTGACGCCCCACTACACCCTGGCTATTCTCTGTTCGTTCGCTTCTAACAGCCTCTCCTCTTGCTGAACGTCTGTTTGCCGCACCGTCATTATTTGTTACAACACTACCACGGCTGTCGCGTGGGCCATACTGTACTTTAGAGGCACGCCCAATAACTACTGGCCTGTCAGAATACCAGTTGTAAGGGTTGCTGGCATAATATCCGTTGTTAAACCCTCTGTTGTAGCCATTATAATAGCCATGCCCGTAGCTGCCAGGCCACCAGTTGCTGAAACCATAGCGTGGCGAACCATAGAAGCCTCCCCAGCCCATGCCATAGCTAATGCTTACACTCAAGCCTCTTCCGTAACGGGCATTGTTCCAGAACGGATCATAGTAAAACGGGTCGTTATAGAATGGGTCGTAAAATGGATCATAGTAGGCATAGCTCATGCGGCGCGGCGCATAGGCTGCACCCCAATAAGGATCTACAAAAGAATAATCTGGGCGGTACCAGTTATCACGCGCATCGTAAGAGCGCCCATCATAATACTCATCATCACCAACATAATTTTGTGTAACGGCATTATCTGAGTATTCAGGGTTTAGCACTTCGCCATCGGCTAAGGTTTGCTGCTGCTGCTGCGTATTGTTGCTATAGTCTTGGTAAGCCTGCTCCGAACGTTGCTGCGTTTCTGGCTGTACATATACTGTCTCATCGGTTGAGCTGTAGTACATATCGTCATATTCTGACGACTGCATCGCAATTGGGCTGCTACAGCCAACGGCCAGGAGGGCCAGCACGGGGGCTAAGGTAAAAATCGTATATTTTTTCATTGCCTTCTGCTTAAATCTGTGAGGGAAAAACCTTCTATATCAAAGATAAGCACACATAGGAGCAAAACCTTATCCATAGTATAATATATTAACGTATTTTTGGGCCGGAACGATGTCCGGAGATTTATAATTTATTCTGCAAAATCTGTTCCAAAATCATTAATATTTAGACATATAAGAT
>NZ_JBHTLD010000025.1:0-29495 GCF_042678745.1 Pontibacter rugosus
TTAAGTAAAGACAAGATAGGGTTTAACTTATCTATATTGATATTGAATGTATTTGAAGATGTACTGCTGTCTAAAGCAGATAACTTTTTTCAGCAATCGGAAAGGGTACGCAAATATGTTGAGAAATATCTTAAAGGAGTAAGATCTGAACGGCCTCGCTTATTTTTGCGCATGTTGCAGATGGCACTGCAGGAACAAAATCCTAATATAGTAAGAACTAAAGGGGAGCCTTTATTAAGGAAGCTAGAGGTTACACCCTTTCCTGGAGATGCTTTTACTGAAATAGAAATTGTACCTTATGAACATTTATGGGATTTTTTTCTGAAGGCGCTAAGCAGTAAATATGATAATAAGGCAAATGATGAGTAGATGGACGAGCTGAGACGTATTGTTTCATTTATAGATAAATATGCTGCTACCTCAAATCCGCTTTTAAGTTTAAGCGATGATAGCACGCTAGAGACAAAGCTATTTAGTTTGCTGAAGCAAGGTAGTATATCATCTGATGTAGAAGCTGCACAAGAGCTATATGGTACTACGAAGATTACTAGTAGTTACAGGATGCTTAAATCCAGGTTCAGAAAGAAGTTATTTAACCAACTTCACTTTTTGAAGTTAACACAAACTGATTTAGCAGCTTTCGAAATAGCAAATTATGAGTGTAAGGTTTTAATGAGCCAGGCGGCCGGCCTTAGAGTCATGTCCGAATACAATCTTTCTATAAAACTACTTGATCAGGCTCTTCAGATAGCTGAGTCGAGCGATATCAACCGACTTAAGATTCATGTATTAGAGGATAAGCAAATGATGCTGTTAGACATGAATGATGATAAGCTGTATGTTGAGTGTGAAGCTTTACTGCAGTCTTATTACACGATTCAGGAATATGAGCGGCAGGCGCTTGGTTTGTATAGCCGAGCAATAATGGCAATAAGAGGCCCTGTTACGGAAAGAGCTAACATAATTAGCAGGCTTTCAAGTACAATAGAACATTTTAAATTACTTGTAGAAAAGTCAACCTCCTCCTATGTTTTTCGATACTACCATATCTTAAGGATAATTTATCTAGAGCAGACGGGACAGTATGCAGAGATAGTAGTTGCAGTTGAACAAGCGGAGAAATTAATTCAAACAAAAAGGCTTAACGAAAAATGGTTTAATTTAAAATATAACAAATTTATTCAAGTATATGCGTTACTTCAGAGTCGCCAATATGATTACGGTTTAAAAGTAGCAGGTGAAAATTTAGCACTATTCAGGAAGTATGAATTTAATTGGTTTTCATACCTGGAAAATTATGTTTTACTAGCCCTGCATAGCAAGAAACATCTACAGGTTGAACAATTACTTCAGGAGGTAACTCAAAATAGACAGTTCGAGAAACTACCCGAAAGTAGCCGGGAACGCTGGGAGCTGTACAGGCGCTACTTTCTGTTGTTGCATAGGTTTTCAGCAGATGCCGAAGAAGTGTCAGAGCCACCAATGGTAATTAAGGAACTGACAGTACTCCCGAAGGATAAGGCGGGATTCAACCTGGCGCTTCTGGTGCTGGATGTGTTTGAGGGATTGTCTAAATCTGACTCTGATGAACTTGAGCTGTATGCCGAACGAGTTCGGAAGTATACCAGCAAGTATCTAAAGGGGGAGAAGGCGCTTAGGTCACGGCTTTTTATGCGTATGCTGCAAATAGCTCTTCAAGACCAGAATTACCAAAAAATAAAGTATCGCGCTGATGCTTTATTGAATCAACTGGAAAATACGCCTCTTCCGGGAGATGCTTTTACAGAAGTAGAGATAGTGCCCTATGAACATTTATGGGAACTGGTGCTGCATCTGTTTAAGCAAAAGTAAAGCTTGTTTATGCTAACATAACAGTGGAGATAGACAGGCCATAAATATTTTTGCTATTTTGCCTGGATGGAAAAAAATAACCCCACCGTTACCCGTGCCTGGTGCTTTTATGACTGGGCCAACTCTGTCTACTCATTAGTAATCACATCTACCATTTTTCCGATATACTTTAGTGCGGTTGCCAGAGGGGCAGATGGTTCTGCTGAGGTTTCTTTTTTAGGCCTGAAGCTGGATAGCTCGGTGCTTTTTACCTATGCTATTTCTGCAGCCTTTTTGATTATTGCCTGCCTAAGCCCTATCCTTACAGCCATAGCCGACTACAGCGGACGAAAAAAACTGTTCTTAAAGCTTTTTTGCTATCTCGGTTCCTTGTCATGTGCGGGTTTGTTTTTCTTCACTAAAGAAACCTTCACTATCTCTGTTATACTGTTCGTGCTGGCTACCATTGGCTACAGCGGCAGTATCGTGTTCTATAACGCTTACCTACCTGAAATTGCAACGGAAGACCAATACGACCGCCTCAGTGCCCACGGTTTTTCTATGGGTTATATAGGGAGTGTCATTCTGCTTGTATTTAACCTCATGATGATTATGCAGCCGACCTGGTTCGGGATTGCAGCGGAAAATACTTCGCTGCCGCCTCGTATCGCTTTTTTATCTACAGGAATATGGTGGTTTGCTTTTGCGCAATACTCCTTTTACCACATGCCTGGTAATGTGTATGGTCGAAAGCCTAAAGGAAGCTGGATTTTGAATGGCTTCAAAGAGTTAAACCATGTGCTTGATCAGGTAAAAGGTTTGCCGCAGCTCAAGCGTTTCTTGCTGGCTTATTTTTTTTACAACATGGGAGTTCAGACGGTTATGTATCTGGCTGCCATTTTTGGGGAGGTTGAGCTAAAACTGGCGAGCGAAGTCCTGATTTTAACAGTGCTTATTATACAATTGGTAGCTATTGCCGGGGCTTATGTGTTTTCAAAGCTATCAGCAAAGTATGGTAATGTGCAGGCACTAATGATAGCGGTTTGCATTTGGATAGGAGTATGTATAGGTGCCTACTTTACTTACGGGGAGTATCAATTTTATGGCTTAGCGACAGTGGTAGGTTCTGTAATGGGAGGTATACAGGCTTTGTCTCGTTCTACATACTCTAAACTAATTCCTGCCACAACTACTGACCACGCCTCCTTTTTTTCCTTTTATGATGTTACTGAAAAGGTTTCTATTGTGTTAGGTACACTGGCATATGGAGCTATAACTCAGGTAACAGGCTCTATGCGGTACAGTATCTTAGCCTTGATTAGCTTCTTCGCATTAGGGCTGGTTTTCCTGTTTATGATGCGAGGGAAAAGTAATCTAGAAGCACATTCTGATCAAGTTATGGTGGCTGGTGTTTGATATCGTATAATCTAAAGCTGAATCATCTTAAATAAGAAAGGCCACTGTAGTAAACAGTGGCCTTTCTTATTTAAGATGATGGAATCAAAAATGATTATTTCTTGTAAACCAGCTTTCCATTTACATACGTGCTTAATACTTGGGTTGCGCGCATTTCTGATGGTTCAACGGTCATTAAATCACGGTCTACAAGTATAAAATCTGCAAACTTGCCTGCTTCTATACTTCCTTTTTCGCCCTCTTCGAAATTAGATTTAGCGGCCCAGATGGTTATACCTCTTAAAGCATCTTCACGGCTTAAGGCGTTTTCCATCTGAAAACCACCTTCAGGATAATTTTTAGCATCTTGCCTGGCTACTGCAGCATGAAAAGTATAAAAAGGATTAATACTCTCTACAGGGAAATCAGAACCTAAGGGAATATAGCCATTCTGCTGCATTAGTTCCTTGAAAGGGTAGGCGTGCTTTGTGCGTTCTTCTCCCAACCTGTCGCCAGCCCAGTACATATCGGAAGTAGCGTGAGTCGGCTGCACAGAGGGAATGATGCTATACTTGCCAAACTTATCCATGTCTGCCGGATTCACAATCTGCGAGTGCTCAATGCGCCAGCGTTTGTCGTTTTTACCTCCAAGCACACTTCCATAAATATCGAGTAGCAGGCGGTTTGCTGAGTCGCCGATCGCATGGGTATTCATCTGGAAGCCATGTTCGTTCAATTCTTTTGCAATATCCCGGAACTCCTGCTCACTTGCCAGTAAAAAGCCGTAATGGCCGGCACGGTCATGGTACGGTTTAATTAGATTGGCACCTCTGGAGCCTAATGCGCCGTCTGCATATACTTTAAATGACCTGACATTTAACCTGTCCGTTTTGTAAGGACCGTTTTTGTAATAATAGTCTTTATTCTCATTCGTCGGGTTTAGCATGGCATATACCCTAATTTTCAAGTCATCTTTCTTGTGCATCTCATCTATCAAATCAATGGTTGATTTGTCAAGACCTGCATCATCAAGCGAGGTAATGCCCACTGCAAACACATTCGCTTCAGCATTTTGGAGAGCCTGGCGCTTTTCAGTTTCAGAAGCATCAGGGATTTTAGCCATTACTCTGTCAACAGCATTGTCAATCAGAATACCGGTCATCTTACCGTCTTTCACCTCTACAAGCCCACCAACCATCTTTGTGTTAGCGGTTAGTCCGGCTAAATCGAGGGCTTTCTGGTTAGCAAGAGCTGCATGTCCGTCAATACGTGTGATGATAACGGGAGTAGCCGGAAATAATTGATCCAACGTGTCTTTGGTAGGGAATTCCTTTACATCCCAATCATTCTGATCCCAGCCACCGCCAGTTACCCACTCCGTATTAGGATACTGTTCACGCTGCTGTGTTACCTTGCGTACTACTTCACTAAAAGAATTCGTGTCTACTAAATCAGCAGACTGCAATGCTAGTCCGTAACGGTAGAAGTGGGAGTGGGCATCAATCAGGCCAGGGTATATCGCTTTACCTTCTGCATTAAGTTCTTCTGTGGCTTTATACTTGCCTCTAATTTCATCTGAAGTGCCTAATGCAATTATCTTTCCGTCTTTCACAGCAAAAGCTTCTGCTGTGTCGAAATTATCGTTTACTGTATAGACGGTGCCGTTATAAACGATAAGATCGGCCGGCTGTGTGCTGGTACAGCCGGTAAAAAGCATACCGCCAAGCAGGAGAGCGGCGGCTAAGGTTCGAAGGGTGTTAGTCATGGTTTTGTTTTGCTGATAGATAGCAGGGTAATAGGTTAGGGTGTAATGCTATCGTGTTTTTAAGGCAATATAGGACAATGTTGGCAAGGCAAAAAATTTGATCGAATCGGGATAAGTACTTTTATAAGATTAGAGCCTGTCTAAACTTTGTTTTTGCAAGCTAAAGCTAAATGGAAAGAGTTTTGACATAGAGGTTTAATAGTTTTAAAGCAGCGCAAAGGATGCATATCACTCAGGTTCTTAGTGTGTATTTAACAAGCTGCAAAACATAGTGCTAACAGGTATACTTCCTTCCAACCTGGAATCAATAAGCAGTATACATTCATAATAAAAGCCGCCATGTACATAGCGGCTTTTATTATGAATGTATACTTGCATTTAACTTAGTCTTTGCCTTGCAATGGTGTGCCAGCTGTAGCAAAATGAATCATACTCTCGCTTTTACACCAATACGGCTTATTCGAAGCGCATATGCTTTACAGATTCCCCTGAGTTGATTAGCTCCAACAGAGAGTCGATGCCGATAGCCAAGTGTTTCTCTACATAGTTGGTGGTAACCAGCTTGTCGCTTTCAGATGTTTTCACACCTTCTGGTATCATAGGGTTGTCAGACACAAGCAGAAGTGCACCATGAGGAATTTCATTGATAAAGCCTACTGTAAAGATAGTGGCCGTTTCCATATCAACTCCCATCGCACGTATGTTGCGGAGGTATTCTTTAAATTCCTCGTCATGTTCCCAAACACGTCGGTTAGTAGTATAAACCGTACCTGTCCAGTAATCCATTTCGTGCTTTTTGATCATAGATGATACGGCACGCTGCAGACGGAAAGACGGAAGTGCCGGTATTTCAGCCGGAAGGTAATCGTCTGAAGTACCTTCTCCTCTGATAGCAGCAATCGGAAGTATAAGATCTCCTATTTGCGTCTTCTTCTTTAAGCCACCGCATTTGCCCAGAAAAAGTGCAGCTTTAGGCTTGATGGCAGAAAGCAGATCCATTACGGTTGCAGCCATCGCACTGCCCATACCAAAGTTGATGATGGTAATATTGTTGGCCGTTGCCGTTTGCATAGGCTTGTCCAGCCCACGTATCTCCACCTCAAACTTATCGGCAAACATTCTTACGTAATTAATGAAATTAGTGAGCAGAATATACTCTCCGAATTCATTCAATGGCACACCTGTGTACCGTGGCAACCAGTCGTTAACGATTTCTTCTTTAGTCTTCATGTGATATCAGTTAGTTAGAGGGTACAAAAAAACCGCCTTGGCAACGCTGCTGCTGGGGCGGAAGTACAAGTTTTAGCTAAATTGCGGCATGGATGCACTAAATCTGCCACCTTTTGACTACAAAGTTACTAAATCTGGCGCTAATTATCTGATTTTTGATATACTTCGACGCAAAAACATAATACTTACTCCCGAAGAGTGGGTTCGGCAGCATTTAGTGCATTACCTGATTAATACGTTAAGTTACCCCAAAAGCCTTATCAGCATAGAGCGTGGTACCAATTATAATAAGTTACAGAAGCGTACAGATTTGTGCGTTTATAACCAGCTCGGCCAGCCGCACCTACTCATAGAATGTAAGGCCGCACATGTGCCCATTACGCAGGAGGTAGTAAAGCAGGTTTCAGTTTATAACCAGACGCTACAGGCTCCTTATGTTGTCATATCCAATGGTATGGATCATTTTTGTTGGCAGGTAGACTTTGATACACGTCAGTATAAACCGCTTCAAGGAATACCGCGATTTGATTCTGAACAAGTATAAGTGATCTTAAGCGATGCTTACTTCTTCCAGAAGTATAGCCTGTTTTCAACCATACTGTTTCGGAAATACTGCACCTGTGCTTTCAGCATTTGCTCTGCTGCAGGGGCAGGGGAGGCAGCTGTTCCAAGTTCCTTTAAAGTATAAAATCGTACTTCATCCCGCATATTTAGCTCCGTTACCGCATCCGGTTGCACCAGGGTATAGGCGTTTCCGTTATAAAATATGGCTTGTCCGTTACGTGTACTATCCAGCAGGGAGTGGCCGAAAGGAAGCAGTTTATCTGTAGGTATGTTCAGGTAGTTAACTACAGTAGCCGGAATATCAACGTGTTGTGCTATTTTAGCGGCACTTATACTTGCGAAGGAATCGGTAGGGTGAAACAGCAGCAGTGGTACACGGTAATGCCCGGGCTCATTTTGATAAGCCGGGTCAATGCTTTTCTGTGTATGATCTGCTGTGATGATGAAGAGCGTGTTTTTGTACCATGCTTGCTTTGCAGCGGTCCTGAAAAACTCGCGTAAAGCGTGGTCTGCGTATCCGATTGACTCATGTATCTCCAGTTCTCCTTTGGGAAAACGGTCTTTATACTTGGCAGGAATAGTGTAAGGCTGGTGTGAGCTAAGTGTAAAAAGCGTTGCCATGAACGGCTTCTGAAACTCCGAAAGTTGCTTCGCTACATACTGTAGGTAAGGGGCATCAAATATACCCCATTGGCCGTCAAAATCACTTTTGCGCAATTCATCCGGGTATTCATCCAGCCCATAGTATGCTTGTAAACCGGCGCGGGTAGCAAAGTTGTTAAAGCCCATCGATCCGTTTGCCGCCCCATGAAACATAGCTGTATTGTAGCCGGCCTGCTGTAGCAGAGTTCCTAAACCGTACAGCTCATTTGATTGGTAAGGGGAGGTAATGAATGGCTCTTCCATTAGCGAAGGCACACCGGCAAGTATAGATGGTAGTGCCTCGATAGATTTGCGCCCGTTAGCAAAGGCATTCTCAAAAAGTAAGCCTTCAGTGGCAAGAGAGTCAAGGAAAGGAGTATAGCCGCGGCCGTTGTTTAGAGCGCCGACATACTCGGCTGCAAAACTTTCCAGAATAATAATGACTACGTTATCGTTTTTCCGCGGCTTGTCAGGGTTCGCATATTGTTGCGGATCAAATTGCAGGGCAGCCAGTAAAGCTGCGTCAGAGTTAAAATAATGCTTCTGCTCCAGCTGTGTTTTCCCAATACCTTTGATAAAAGTAAAAGGGCTGTTAAGGGTGAGGTGCCCCAAGGCAGCAGGCTCCAACACGAAAGCATGATTAGGGCGCAGTGGTTTTAGCTGTAATCCACCGCGTACACCAAAAACAGTAATGCCTGCTATGATGAGCAGACGCAGATAGCGCAGCCATTGTCTTGGCTGCGGAGAGGGAATGGCAGGAGCTGCTGGGTATACCTTGAGCAAGGCAAACAGCAGCAGTACAAACCCGATCAAAACATACCAGTAATAGCTGATTAGTTGGCCCAGTTGCTCTACTACATCGTCAGCAATGGTAAAGACCTCGTTGCTGGAGCGGCGCCCTATAAACTTAAAAAACTCTATATCAACCAGGGCGAGGGCAAGAAAAGGAGCATTGCAAAGTATAAATACCCACTTAAGCACCTGTTGGTAGCGCTGATGCAGTATGTTGCCTACAGGAGATACCGAAAGCAATATAAACAAGCTGTTGAAAGCAAGTATGGCAGCCACATCAAACCGAATGCCGTGTATAAATGCTAGTACAGTTTCAGTAAAGCCAGCCTCAGCAAATGCACTATAATTGAACAGGTAGAAAAGCAGGCGCAGCACCATGTAAATGCAAAGCATCAGGCCAAGGCGGCGCAGCAATAAGAAAAAGGAAGAATCAAACATAAATGTTCTATTCTAAATGTAATCAGAAAAGAATGGGGCAAAGGTAGGAGCGCGGTCGCCGCAAAAACAAGGGCGCCTTTCTGATAGATCAAAAAGGCGCCCCTTAAAATTTATAGTTGCTATTATAGCACGTTCTCAGCAGGAACAAACTCCAGACCAAACGCCTCGGCAACGCCTTGGTAAACTACTTTACCTTGTACCACATTCAGGCCTTTCAATAGCTCTGCACTTTCGGCACATGCTTTCTTCCAGCCTTTGTTGGCCAGCTGAAGTGCGTAAGGCAGTGTTGCATTTGTAAGGGCTAGTGTAGAAGTATATGGAACTGCACCAGGCATGTTGGCTACACAGTAATGCACTACATCATCAATAATGTAAGTAGGATCCTGGTGTGTTGTCGGCTTGCACGTTTCAATACAACCACCTTGGTCTACGGCTACGTCCACCAATACAGTACCTGGGCGCATTTCCTTCAGCATGTCTCTCGTGATCAGGTGAGGAGCTTTTGCACCAGGGATAAGTACGGCACCAACGATCAAATCGTGTGTAGAAAGCAGCTCGCGAATGTTGTACTCATTAGACATGAAAGTGTTCACGTTGGCCGGCATGATATCATCCAGGTAGCGCAGGCGCTGCAGGTTATTATCCATAATGGTCACGTCGGCACCCATACCAGCAGCCATTTTAGCAGCGTTAGTACCTACCACACCACCACCAAGAATCAATACCTTAGCAGGACGTACACCTGGTACACCACCCAACAGAATACCGCGTCCACCCATCGGTTTCTCCAGGTATTTGGCGCCTTCCTGTATCGACATACGGCCGGCTACTTCAGACATAGGTACGAGCAGTGGCAATGATCTATCCGCTTTCTCTACCGTTTCGTAAGCAAGGCAAACAGCCTTACGCTCGATCATGGCATGCGTAAGCGGTTCGTAAGATGCAAAGTGAAAATACGTAAACAGCAGTTGGTCTTCCTTGATCAGGTTATACTCAGACTCAATAGGCTCTTTAACTTTGATGATCATCTCTGCAATACCATATACTTCCTCTATGGTAGGAAGTATAGTAGCACCTACACCAATGTAGTCGTCATCAAAAAATCCGCTGCCTTCACCGGCTGTTGATTGTACGTATACGGTGTGGCCATTACGCACCAATTCAATCACACCCGCAGGCGTAACGCCTACACGGTTTTCGTTATTCTTGATCTCCTTCGGAACACCAATTATCATACTGCGATTAGTTTAAAATGAACAAGTCTTTAAGTTTAGCTGCGCAAATATACCACAACAAAACAGAAATAAAATACTTTCTATATAATGCAGTTTTGGAGGCCATGCCAGAGATATTAATTAAGCAAAACCGGTACAATTAAAGAGAGAGTGTTGCTGTGATGCTGAAGGGATTAAAATGAAAAATGGCAGTGATAAAATCACTGCCATTAGTACAAAATAAAACTATGAAAAAAACTATCTGAAAGGTACTGGCTAATTGCCTTCCCTTAACATATTTTTTGATGCCGTGCCTTCTGTAACCTCTGCTTTTAGCGTCAGTTTGATGCTTGGCATAATGATATCATTTGATAAGACTGTCACTATCTCCTTTTGCTGAGATAACATAGCAGGAACATACGTTAGTTCCAGTGTTGCTACTTCTCCAGCTTTTAATTCAGGTACTGAAGTACGGTAGCTAATACAATTACAGGCGCTCTTTACACCTTGTATAATCAATGGCTGCCTGCCGTTGTTTCGGATCCGGAATTTAGCTACAGCTTTTTGTCCTTTTTCAAGTTTTCCGAAGTTGTAGTTTGTGCTTCCGATTGCCAAACGCGGTGATAATGCCTTTTGTTCCGAAGTATAACTTAAATTTAAATCTTTCGGGCCAACCTCACCTTTAATGTACAATAATTTACTCGGAGTAGCAGCATTGGAGGTAACAACAATAGATTTGTTGAAAGCGCCTGGACGTCCGGTGCTATTATACTCCGCTTTAATCATGCCAATTTTTCCTGGCATGAGCGGTTCTTTTGTCCAGGTTGGAGTGGTACAGCCACACGATGGCTGCACATCAGAAATAATTACAGGCTGAGTTCCCACATTCTTTACCCGAAACACGTAAGAAGCCTGAGTGCCCTCGGCAATGGTTCCGAAGTCGTGGGTCTCTTTCTCAAACAGCAGCTCACCTTGTGCTTTAGCCGTAAAGCACACCATTACAAGGCATAGCAGCGTTAAGAAGTATAGCTTTTTAGTCATAATGAAATAGGAAGCGGAATTCAACTAAACATGCTCTGTTATCAGAAGAGCAAAACAAATATACAAAAATCTTATTTCCAACATAGGGTTTCCAATTCTGTGCCAGATTTACAGCAGAACCGCCCAAATTTGAATTTAGGTGAATGTTCTGTACTTTTGATCAGAAAAACTCAATTTGGTTTAACCGAGAAAACATGCAGACTGCTGAAGTATCTACTAATCAAAAACTAACAGCTGAAGAAATACTAAACGACTACCGGATCGGGTGGGAAAGCCGACAGGCCAGCCTCACGGGCCGCAAGGAGGTGTTCATGGGTAAAGCCAAGTTCGGCATCTTCGGAGATGGTAAAGAGGTGGCGCAATTGGCTATGGCTAAGTATTTTATGCCTGGCGACTGGCGCTCGGGCTACTACCGCGATCAAACCTTTATGTTTGCGGTAGGGGAGCTAACCTTACAGCAATACTTTGCACAACTATATGCTCATACCGATGTAGAAGCAGAGCCTTCTACGGCTGGGCGTGCCATGAACGGGCACTTTGGTACCCGCTCTTTAGATGATGAAGGCAACTGGAAAAACCTGATGGAGCAGAAAAACTCCAGCTCAGATATTTCTCCTACTGCCGCTCAAATGCCACGTTTGGTGGGGCTGGCGTATGCTTCAAAGCTTTATCGCCAGAACCCAAATCTCCAAAATCTGAAAAGCTTTTCCCTGAATGGGAATGAGGTAGCCTTTGGCACCATCGGTAATGCCTCTACTTCAGAGGGAATGTTCTTCGAGGCAATCAATGCAGGCGGTGTACTGCAAATACCGATGCTGGTTTCTGTTTGGGACGATGGATACGGTATTTCTGTGCCAGCCGAATACCAGACTACGAAAGGAAGTATATCAGAGATCCTGGCTGGCTTCCAGCGCAACGCGCAGGACGAGCAGGGATACGAAATTTTTAAAGTAAAGGGGTGGGATTACGCCGCTCTTTGCGAAACCTACGAAGCAGCGGTGCGTGTCTGCCGCGAGCAGCATGTGCCTGTGCTTATACATGTGGAGGAAGTAACACAGCCACAAGGCCACTCTACTTCCGGATCGCATGAGCGTTACAAATCTAAAGAACGCCTGGATTGGGAAGCAGAACACGATTGCCTTCTGAAAATGCGCGCCTGGATTCTGGAGAATGAAATTGCTACCGAAGATCAGCTTACTGAAATTGAGTCAGGAGCCAAAGAAGCCGTTAAAGCTGCGCGAAGTAATGCCTGGAATGCTTTTTCCAATGCTATCAAAGAAGATCATGACGAAGCGCTGCGCCTGCTGGACAATATGGCTGCCGCCAGTAACCACATCACAGAGGTAGCTACGATTACAGAAGAACTCCGTAAAACCTCAAGCCCTATTCGCAGCGATGCAGTTAGAGCTATTCGCAAAGCCTTGCGCTATGTGCGCGACGAGCAGAATCAGGCTAAGCGCGAATTAGTAGGATGGCTGGAGCAAACCCTGGGCGAAAGTTCAGACCGCTTTAACTCTTACCTGTTCAGTCAGTCTGAAGAATCGGCGCTGCAGGTAGAAGAGGTAAAGGCCGTATTCGACGAAAACTCTCCGGTTGTTGACGGAAGAGAAGTGCTACAGGCCTGCTTTGATGCCATGCTGGCCCGTGACCCGCGTGTTTTCGCTATAGGCGAGGATGTTGGGTTTATTGGTGACGTGAATCAGGCTTTTGCCGGCCTGCAGGAGAAGTATGGCGAGTTGCGTGTAACGGATACAGGCATCCGTGAGTGTACTATCATAGGGCAGGGAATTGGTGCAGCTTTGCGCGGTCTGCGCCCTATCACAGAAATACAGTACCTGGATTACCTGCTGTATGCTATTCAGATTCTGTCTGATGATTTAGCGAGTTTACAGTATCGCACCAAAGGAGGGCAGAAGGCGCCACTCATAGTGCGTACCCGTGGTCACCGCCTGGAAGGAATCTGGCATTCCGGCTCACCTATGGGTATGATATTGCACAGTATACGTGGTATGCACGTGCTGGTGCCTCGCGATATGACACAGGCAGCTGGGTTCTATAATACCTTATTAAAAGCTGATGAGCCAGCCTTGGTAATCGAGCCTTTGAACGGTTATCGTTTAAAAGAGCGTATTCCAAACAACGTAGCCGAGTTTACAGTGCCGCTTGGCAAGCCAGAGGTGCTTCGGGAGGGGACTGATATCACAGTGGTTACCTATGGCTCTATGTGCCGTATTGTAATGGATGCTGCAAAGCAACTGGAGGAGTTTGGTATATCCGTTGAAGTGATAGACGTTCAGACCTTACTGCCTTTCGACGTTGATCACATGATCTTGGATTCTATCCGCAAAACCAACCGTGTATTGTTTGCTGATGAAGACGTGCCAGGAGGTGCTTCTGCCTATATGATGCAGCAGGTGGTGGATGAGCAGGGTGCCTGGAGATGGTTGGATTCTAAGCCTGCCTGTATTTCTGCCCAGGCGCATCGTCCGGCTTATTCATCTGACGGAGACTATTTTTCTAAGCCAAATTCAGAAGACGTTTTCGAAACAATATACCAGATCATGCGCGAAGCTGATCCAAAGGCTTACTCGGTAATTTACTAAAGGATAGCCCTAAAGTATAGAATAGCAAAAGCCCCTGCCGAAGTATCGGCAGGGGCTTTTGCTATTCTATACTTGTAAAGAAGCGGTATTGTATATTTTAAGAGAAGTTTCAATCAAAAAACGATCTCTGTGCTTTCAAAAGAAATTTATCTACCCTGTCCCTGGTACAGCACAATATCATCGGTATAGACAGTGTTACTTTTGTTCAAGGCCCGGTCATACAGGTATACTTCAAAACGAATGGTGTCTCCGGCAGGGTAAACTAAAGTTGAAAAACTGCCAATCATAAATTTTATTTCTCCTTCCAGTGTTTCTGGCTTATCATCGTTGGAGAGTCTCGGAAAGCGCCCGCTAATGGTCAGTGGGCTAGAAATGTAATTGTTCCCGCGCTTAATTTGCAGGTTTGCAAAGAAGTTGTCATAATAGGGTGAACCCCTCTCAAATGGTCCTTCAAAGTCAGGCCCTTCCTGCTTTCCATTTACTCCTCTGCTTAAACCAAGATTGCCGTCACCATCCTGAAAATCAACAACAATGTAAAGCGTATCTTGGTAAGTTTTGTCAACTAGATAAGTGAATTGCTCCACCCGGTCAAAGGTGATCTCCGGAACATCGCTGTAGTTGGGCTCTTTGCGGCAACCACCAACAATGATAGCTAGCACCAGCAGTATGGTGCTATACTTTAGCATGTATTTCATGTATAGTGTCAGAAAATGAAGCTAAATTTACTAATTCAAACGCAGGAAATATAGGAATTGTTGTATCAAATGGATTTTAAAACGCAGCATATTACGCTTTTAAATCAAAAAGCTTCTTTTGATTTCGATATTGCAGCCCTCACGCTCTTTCGTTTCCAGGCGGAGCACAACCTGGTTTACAAAAATTATTTGCATCACCTCCGTATTGATCCACAAGATGTGCAGGCGCTGGAACAAATTCCTTTCCTGCCCATCGAGTTTTTTAAGGAGCAGGAGGTGAAAACGGGTGCATTTAACGCTGAGGCTGTGTTTTACAGTAGCGGAACTACTATGCAGGCACGTAGCCGCCATTTTGTTTCTGATTTAAATTTGTATCACCAGGTTTCAGAGCGCATTTTTGAGCATTTCTATGGTTCCCTGCAGGATTATGTCGTTCTGGCGCTTCTGCCTTCTTACCTGGAGCAGGGTGGTTCTTCGCTTGTGGCGATGGTTGACTATTTCGTGAAACGCACAGCCCAGCAGGAGGAAGGCTTTTACCTGCATAACCATGTACAGCTACTGCAAAATATGCGACAGGCGCATAGCAGAGGCAAAAAAGTGCTGCTGATGGGCGTGTCCTTCGCTTTGCTGGATCTGGCAGATGAGCTAAAGGGGCAGGAGGACTTTTCAGGTGTATCGGTAATGGAAACGGGTGGCATGAAAGGCCGGCGGCGTGAAATGATTCGGGAGGAGTTGCATGCGCAGCTACAGCATGGTTTAGGGGTAGAACACATTCATTCAGAATATGGCATGACGGAACTGCTCTCACAAGGCTATTCCAAAGGAGAGGGCATTTTCTGGCCCGGCTACTCTATGCGCATACTGCTCCGCGACTTAAACGATCCGTTCGATATCCGCAGCACTCTCCGGAGCGGGGGTATAAATGTGATTGATCTGGCAAATGTTGACTCCTGTGCTTTTATAGAAACCAAGGATATTGGTCGGCTGCACAGCGACGGGAGTTTTGAGGTATTGGGCCGCTTTGATAATTCTGATATCAGAGGATGTAATTTGCTGGTGAGTTAACACATCTTTACTGCTGTAGATGCGTTAAAGACTGCCATGGGATATATCGCTTTTTTTGCTTTTGTAGCAGGCATGTGCCTGCTTTTTTATAGATGGGCCACCCGTAAAACCAGAAAGCGCAAAGAAGTGCTGCAGCAGGAGTTTCCGGCAGAATGGCGTAAGATACTGTTGGATCGTGTCGGTTTTTATCATACCCTGAAAACAGATGAAGACAAAGCACGCTTTGAGAAAATGCTACAACTGTTTCTTTCAGAGAAAAGGGTTACAGGTATTGATGTTCAGGTAGATGATCTTACCAAAGTATTAGTGGCTTCCAGTGCCATCATTCCGATTTTTGGCTTCCGCGACTGGGAGTACCGTAATCTGGGCGAGGTGCTGGTGTTTCCGGGGAGCATCAAGAAGTATAAAGATGAGAAAAGCGAGGCTGTCAGCGAGGTGCTGGGGCGCGTGAATCCTTTTCAGAACGACCACTACGTAACACTATCTAAACCGGCCTTAGAGCAAGGGTTTAATGATATGGCTGACCGCAAAAATGTTGGCATACATGAGTTCGCGCACATGCTGGATCAGGCAGACGGTGAAATAGACGGAATACCGGCTGCTTACTTACCTGATGAATTGATTGAACCGTGGCAAAAGCTGATGTACCGCGAAATCAAGAAAATTGAGCAGGGCGAGTCGGACATCAACAGCTATGGCGCTACCAGCGAAGCCGAGTTTTTTGCCGTAGTTACAGAATACTTCTTTGAAAAGCCGGGGCAACTGGCCGAAAAGCACCCCAAGCTGTATGAACTGCTCACTAAGGTTTTTGATCAGAACCCCAAGCGTCGCTTCCGCCTTAACTTTAAAGATTTACTAAACCCGTTCGGAAAACGCATCAGGCGCAACGAACCGTGCCCTTGCGGCAGCGGACTAAAGTACAAGCAATGCTGCAGGTTAAAAAGAAGCCGCTAATCTAAGAAGATCAGCGGCTAAACATTTCACTCTTTGTTTAGATAGGGCGGGCGTACGCCTTTGCGTCATCCGCAGTGATTTCTGCTCCGCTCATAATTACAAGCCGCTCTACCACGTTTCGCAGTTCCCGCACATTGCCACGCCAATCAAGGTCTTGCAGGTAAGTAATCGCGTCTGCTGAAATAGTCTTTGGCTTATTGCCATAGTCGTTGGCTATGTCGTTCAGGAACTTCTGCACCAGGTCTGGTATATCTTCTCTACGGTCGTTCAGAGGCGGCACATGTATTAGTATAACGCCCAGGCGGTGATACAAATCTTCTCTGAAGTTTCGTTGTTCAATTTCCTCCAGCAGGTTTTTGTTGGTGGCAGCTACAACGCGTACATCCACCTTAATATCTTTGTCGCCGCCAACGCGCGTAATTTTGTGCTCCTGTAGTGCCCGCAATACCTTTGCCTGTGCCGAAAGGCTCATGTCACCTATCTCATCCAGAAAAAGCGTTCCTCCGTCAGCCTGCTCGAATTTGCCGATTCGCTGCTTTACGGCAGAAGTAAAAGAGCCTTTCTCATGGCCGAACAATTCACTCTCGATGAGTTCTCCGGGAATGGCAGCACAGTTAACTTCCACCAAAGGACCTACGCTCCGGTTGCTTTGCTCATGTATGGCACGTGCTACCAGTTCTTTGCCAGATCCGTTAGGGCCGGTTATCAGAACACGTGCATCGGTAGGGGCGACTTTCTCAATAGACTGCTTTACACGCGAAAGTGCCGGAGATGTGCCTACCATCTCATATGTTTTAGAGATTTTCTTTTTAAGGATTTTAGTCTCCGTTACAAGCGTAGACTTGTCTAAGGCATTGCGTACTGTAACCAGCAAACGGTTCAGATCAGGCGGCTTCTGCAGAAAATCATAAGCTCCTTTCTTTGTGGCCTCCACGGCTGTATCTATGGTGCCGTGAGCGGATATCATGATAAAAGAGGAGTCAGGCGAAAACTCCATGGCCTTCTCCAGTACTTCAATTCCATCCATGCCGGGCATTTTAATGTCGCAGAGTACAGCGTCGTACTTCGCTTTGCCAAGTAGTTGCAGGCCTTTCTCGCCATCCTCCGCTTCATCTACAGTATAGTTCTCAAACTCCAGAATTTCCTTTAGGGTGCTTCGGATAGCCCTTTCGTCGTCGATTATTAGTATCTTGGGCATAGGTTTATTTTGTCAGGTTAAGTATACTTATTTATGGACCACTTGTCAAGATGGTTGCTGCACTTTTACGGAGACAGGCAAAAGTAGATAGCTTTTTGCTAAATGCAGTATAGCTGTTCTGACTTTACCAAACGTATAGTTTATAGCGAAAGGCTCCTAAACTAACATATTTGCTTTACGTTTGATAGTATCCTTATATAAGCCTAAAACATATTTTAAACAATAATTCATACATACGCCTTGGCTGATAAAGTATCCACCATCGAAGCTGCACCTTATAAGTATCCTGCCTCCATTATTCCTGATAACGATAAAGGGCGCCTGCATGCTCTGTACCGTTATGAGATACTTGATTCACCACCGGAGCCATTCTTTGAGAAGGTAACGCGCTTAGCAGCAAAACTCCTGCATGTGCCCAGTGCTTTCGTATCCTTGGTAGATCAGGACAGAGTGTGGTATAAATCAAACTATAGCTCTTTGGATGTTCCTTGTGTGGATCGAAAAGACAGCCTTTGCTCTCTTACAGTCATAAATGATCAGGACTTAACTGTTTTTGAAGATACACATCTTGTTCCGGAGCTTCTCAGCAGCCCATACGTTGACTGCGAAGGAGGTATTCGATTTTATGCCGGAGCCCCGCTTGTTACGCATGATGGGTATAACTTAGGAACCTTGTGTGTGGTGAGCAATGCGCCCAGGCAATTATCAGATGATGAGAAAGAGACGCTGCGTGGTCTGGCTAGCCTGGTAATGGAGCATATAGAAATGCGTGCAATGGCCCGTAAAGCAGTGCGCAGGCATGATGAACTGCATACGGGTGTGATGGTCGGCATTGATGTTCCACTGAAGAAGCAGGTAGAGCTGCTGCAGGAGGCCAAAAAAGTGCCAAGGCCTGTACATATCATCAACAAAACGCAAAGTATAGCAAACGCCGTTTTAACTACTACTGCTAATCTATTGTACGAATCAGGGCATGAGGAAAAGCAGGTGCTTCCGCAGCGTGAGCTTGTTTCGATAGCAGACATCGCTAAAGATGTTGCCAATACGTATGAGGCAACTGTGGAGGCTAAAAATCAGGAGCTGTTCTTTTCAGTAGCTAGCCGCCGTGAGATGCACGTTGACCCTAAATTGTTGCATAAAGCGTTTGCCCTGCTTGTAGAGCACCTGATCAAATATACATTACCGAAAAGCTCTATCGCTATTGATGTGTTTGAGGATGATGGGAAATTCAGGGTAGAGGTAAGCAATGAAGATTCCTCATTGACTGAGCCAGATCTAGTGAAAATGTTTTATAAGTATGCTGCATTGTCCGGAAAGGCAACAGGTAACGAAAACTCTACAGGGCTCGAATTAGCGCAGGCGAAAGAAATAGTGGAGAGCCACGGAGGTAAAGTATGGGCTGAGGCAACAAGTCACAGATCGGCGACCAAAATTATCGTTGAGTTTCCAGTAGATTAATTTATGTTGACAACTAATAGAATGCGCTGTCTTTAGCCATTGAAATAAAATATGGCTTGTTATATAGTTGATATACTGCCAAATAAAAGGCTCTGGTTGAACATGTAGTTAACCAGAGCCTTCTTATTTAGATCTTTGTAGCTTGAATTCCACTGCCAATCATAATTGCATCTTCTATGGCACCAAGTACAGGGTTTGTGAGGGCAGAATTTCTATTCAATGCTCTACGTAGATAAAAGCTAGCATAAGTGCCGGCTATTGCTGCAGCGGCTCCAATAGCAGCTCCTTCCAGTGCTTTCTCACGACTTCCTAAGTATAAAGCTGCCCCAACCAAAGCGCCTGAAGCCGATCTCACCAGAAGAGACGGTAGCTCAATACGGTCAGGAACATCAGGCATCTTGTCTCCAATGATCTCCGTTGCAGCCAATCCGGTAAGGGCATTGGCCACATATTTATTTTGTAAGAATCTGAGTGGAGTGTCGGCTAGTGCGCCATTTTTATTGTCGCTTAGGGTTCTGCTTAATAGTGCAGGCGCAGAAACTGCACGCATACCAGCTAAAGCGCCCATTGCTAACGTTTTGCAAAATAATTTTTTCATAAATAAGCTCAAATTTGTTTATAGCTTTACCTCTCTACGTGATACAGCCAGTGATGCTCATGTTTTAGTGCAAATTTCAGTATAGATTCCTATTACGTAGCCGCTGAAACCTAGAACAGGATGGCCTATTTCCAGATTGTACTGATGTTTCAGCTAAAGGTATTAATGTTGGTTAGGTAGGTCTAGGAGAATCTTAATGCTTTTATTATTAAATGCCAACAGGTGCTAAAACATAGGCACGCTTTGCTTATTGCTACTGTAGGCGGGGTGGTTGCAGAAAGAGTTTTATCTTTGCTAAACATAGTTTGGTTGTTATGGCGTATAGGTATGACAGTACCAAAGGTTGTAACACCGAAGGGGTTTACTATATTAAAATCTTATATTTACTGCGTGTAAACTTATACTACATAAGTTTGCCATATATAATGAACAGATATTCTTGATGGGTTTACAAGAAAACAAGGCAGATACAGGAAAACGTCGCAAGTATGTAACCACACGCAGGCTCGATCGCATGTTTCTGGAGCTGTACCGCATATATGCCTTCCACATACGTTTTTTTAAAGAGGTCTTTGTACCCCCGTACGAATTTAGAGAGGTGCTACGCCAATGTTACGAAGTAGGAGTAAGATCTTTGCCTCTTATTGCTTTAACAGGGTTTATCATTGGCATCGTGTTTACAAATCAATCCAGACCCTCGTTGCAGGATTTTGGTGCTACTTCCTGGTTACCTTCGCTGGTATCCATTGCCATTGTAAGGGCCTTGGCGCCACTGGTTACAGCCATTATTGCGGCGGGTAGGGTAGGTTCCAGTATTGGGGCAGAACTAGGCTCTATGCGGGTAACCGAGCAGATCGATGCGATGGAGGTATCCGCTACCAATCCCTTTAACTTTCTGGTGGTAACACGTGTGCTGGCCACTACCTTTATGGTACCCGCACTCTCTATGTTCACCATTTTTGTTGCCTTGATGGGCGCCTACGTTAACGTGCACCAGAACGAACTGACGAGCTTTGCCACCTACATCAACCAGGTTTTTGGAGCTATCACCTTTTTGGATGTTTTCTCGTCTGTTATAAAGACTTTTATATTCGGGTTTACCGTAGGTATGGTAGGTTGCTACAAAGGCTACTATTCTTCTAAAGGAACAGAAGGGGTGGGCAAAGCGGCAAACGCATCGGTGGTAACAGCGATGTTCATGATTTTTATAGAAGAATTGCTGGCACTTCAGGTTATTAACCTATTCAGAGCCATGTAAGGCATCCTTATGAAAAAGATAGAACCAACAATAGATAGAGGGAATAAAGTAATAGAGATCAGGGGGCTGAAAAAGTCTTTTGATGACTTTGATGTGCTGAAAGAGGTAAACCTGGATCTATACCAGGGCGAGAACCTGGTGGTGCTGGGGAGATCAGGCACAGGTAAGTCCGTACTGATAAAGATTATCTCTGGTCTGCTGAAACCTGATGAGGGTTTAGTAAACGTTTTAGGTCATCAGGTAGACAAAATCTCACCAAAGGAGCTGGATAAACTGCGCCTGAGAATCGGCTTTTCTTTTCAGAACAGTGCCTTGTATGATAGTATGACCGTGCGCGAAAACCTGGAATTTCCGTTGATGCGCCACTCAAAGTCAATGACTAAAGCTGAACGGGAGAACCTGATACAGGTAGTGCTGGAGGCAGTAGGGCTCGCGCAAACCATTAACCAGATGCCATCGGAGCTATCGGGCGGACAGCGCAAGCGTATAGGCATTGCCCGTACGCTTATACTTAAGCCGGATATCATGCTGTATGATGAGCCAACGGCAGGTCTGGACCCCATAACTTGTATTGAGATAAATAAGCTTATCAATGATGTGCAGCAGCGGTTTAATACATCCGCTATCATCATTACCCATGACCTAACCTGCGCCCGCGCTGTCGGAGACCGTATGGTCATGCTGCTGGATGGGGAGTTTAAACAGGAAGGAACCTTTGAAGAGGTGTTCTCCTCAAGCGATGAGCGTGTAAAAATGTTTTACGATTACAATTTTGTAAGCTAATAATGAAGACAGAAGAAAGTAAACGTGCCGTAATGGTAGGGATTTTCGTCCTGATAGCCATCATCATTTTTGTGGTGGGAGTACTTACCCTTGGCGGACAGCAAAAGAAATTTATCAGCAGCATCACAGTAAAAACCTTGTTTGATGATGTGGAAGGGTTAAAGGTGGGAAACAACGTGTGGTATTCTGGTGTGAAGATCGGCACAGTGAAAGCCATTGAATTTTATGGGGAGTCGCAGGTGCAGGTAGTGATGAATATTGAGGAATCAGCCCAGCGTTTCATTAAAAAGGATGCCAAAGCCCGCATCAGCTCCGAGAGCCTTATAGGTAACAAAATAATTGACATCTTTGGCGGTACGCCTGCTGTCGGACAAGTTGAGGATGGTGCTTTGCTGGCGTCTGAGGCAAACCTAAACACAGACGATATTATGAAAACGCTTCAGGAAAATAATAAGAACCTCTCCACCATAACTGGTAACTTCAGCGTGATCAGCGATCGCTTGGTGCGAGGCGAGGGAACAATGGGTACTCTTTTAACAGATTCTGTCTTAGCTAAGAATTTCAAGAATCTGGTTGCGAGCCTGGAGCAGACATCTGTGAATACTGTGCAAGCCTCACGTGACCTTAGCCGCTTTACAAACCAGCTGAATACCCGTGGAAGTTTGGCGAACGAACTACTGACCGATACCACAGTGTTCAACAAACTTCAGCAGTCTATGACGCAGCTGGAAACAGCTACGCAATCAGCGGCTGTGATGGCAGACAACCTACAGGAAACCAGCCGCAAACTAAACAATGAAAACAATGCCGTAGGCGTTTTACTGGGCGATGAAGAGTTTGCCAACAGCTTGCAGCGTACCATGCAGAACCTGGAAACCAGCACACAGAAGTTTGACGAAAACATGGAAGCCTTACAGAGCAATTTCCTGCTAAGAGGCTTTTTCAGGAAAAGAGATAAGGAAGAACGAAAGCTGCAGGAAGCACAACAGGAGCAGCAGAATCAGTAAGCGCCTGTTTATACTTTGAGCTGCAAAAGCCTGTAAAGGAACTTGACAGCTTTCGCTTTCAAAAACAAAATTTAAACATGCAGTGAAAGTGGCTTTTCAAAAGAAGGCATTTTCACCGCAAGTCGTAAAAGCTTGATCTTATATCAGGCGCTTGCTTTTACCATAAAAGGACAAGTTTATACTTTAGAAGGAGACCTAACCACTTCTTGAAGTATAAACTTGTCCTTTTTAACTTTCTGTTTTCCCATGCAAGATTTACCGAGGAGAGGCTAGGGGGAGAGTTCTTTTGCTTATATGCTACTTGTGTTATACTAAATAAACTTTCCTTAAGCTGATTTGTAGCAGTAGTGCCAAGCCATACTTACAGCTGAATATGCGGACTAAGCCTTTAGTTGTCCTTGCTCGTGCAGGCGCATGCGGTAGGCATTCATGGCTGTTTCACCGAGCTTTTGCAGCAGTCTGTAATTTACTATGGCACCTACCGGAGCACCAATAACAGGTATAAGCTGCGCCATTTTTGCCAGGTCGATGTAGTCGCGGTACTCCTGCTGAAAGGTTCGCCAGTTAAATTGGTTGATGTCTTCGGGAAGCACCTGCTTCTGCGACTCCCAATCAGCCATTTGCCGATAGATGTCGTGCCGGTGCTCCTGCGAGCTGAAAGCCAGTTGAAAGATGTGCAGCAAGTATACACGTTCCCGGTAGTCGTGCACATCATGGCCATATAGGGCGGCTATATCAAACAGGAGCTTAAGCTTTATACTTAGAAGCAGCGGAAAATCAGCAAGTCCCAGTAAAATGCCTCCTGCTCCGGTTATACCGCCTTCGGCAGCGGCTGCATGCTTGTAGTGCTTAATTCGCTCCCGCACCAGGTTCTCGCGCAGCTCCAGCGGAAAGTCGTAAAGAGCCTTTGCCGTTATCTTGCCTGCACCAAAAAGTACTCCCCGTATCATTTGCTTGATGGCTGTGGTAATGGCATTGTGAATCTTTTCGGGTATGTAGCTATTGATCTTGTGCTGCGTTTTCCGGGCAAGGTTGTTCAGAAACGACGGCGGCCGCTGCATATCGTACTGCCAGCGTTGGAGTTCGTTCAAAACCAAAGACTCGTAGGGTGTGGGCATGATATTAAGTTGTTGTGATACAGGTAGAGTTAATGTAAGTTGTTCAGCTTCAAAAGATACGAAACTCTTCTTAACTTATTGCCAGTCCTGCACTTCAGAACTCTCCAGATCTTTCTGTAATTCCTTTGTTTGAGTTCAGCTTTACTGCTCGTAGTGCAAGAGGAGGCAAGACATTTTGTTGGCTGCGCATGTTTAACACTTCCTGGTTTTGAGGCGAAAACTACATTTATTGTTCTGCCTTTATCGCTAAAAATGGATATAACCAAGACAAACTGAACTGCAAACCTAACTCACACGTAAGTATAAGCCTATAAACCAATAGATGAAACTATGAAAGTGAATACATACAAAGCTATCATGTCTGGCACCCTGGTGTTGCTTTTCCCGATGATGGTAGGCTGTTCCGTTTTTTCCAGCGATAGCAAATACTCAAACGACCCAGCCGTTGCAGCGCAGTTAGATGAGGTGCAGGCGCTGAAGCGTGAGGTGAAAGAGGCTGAACGTTTGGCGGATGAGGCAGAAGAGCGTGAAAAGGCGGCTAAAAACAGGCTGAAAGCAGCAGAGCATGAGCTTAAAGCATTGCAATCAAGAGCGAAGCGGGAGAGCAGCTACTAACATGGATAGTTGAGCTTGGGCTATAACATATTTAGAGCCCCGGTTAAATACCGGGGCTTTTTGCTGCCTCAGAACTTTAGTCAGCCTTTATTATTTTGAAAGAGGCAGGGACATACAATTAAGCACAAGCAGACGCTTGCGCTAGCGCTGCCCATGCGTCCTCTGCTGGCGCTAGCTTTCAGTTCATGTCTTATAGCTCAAATGGCTTGGAAAGCCATACCTGTACAGCTTTGGCTATACTTGCATAGCTTCTGATTTCTGCATTTTTAACCAAGCTATTCTTGCCAGCTGCCGTTCCCCTCCAGCTCCTCTTAAAGCAACAGCCTTTGGTGCGACTCATTTTTCTGCTCTCGCAGAACGCAAGTTGCAAACTTGCCACATGCCCCGTCACAAGTTACGCTCCGCTAAACTTGCGACATAGCTAGAGAAAGATCAGATATCAAAAGCTTTTGCTAAATTCATACGCGGTTTGTAGGGACAGGTCGCGACCTGTCAGCGCGATATTACCTGCCAGGCAAGTTATACTTTGAAAAGCAGCAACAGCCGAATTTCCACTTACCGGAGGGGCAGGCTCGTCTGTACACCCATCAAACCAGCTATACTTGCGCTACCTTCCGCAGCCTCTGCACAGGATAATTTATACTTTCAGGAATACTGTTTATCTTGTGCTTAGAAAACAGACCCATACATGCTGCAACACCACACCCTTCGCCCAAAGCAGGCGCTTAACAAGGCTTACTTATGCTTGAAAACATCCCGCACAGACATAGAGCTTTTTAGAAAAGCACTGCTCACGCTGCTGAAAATTATAAACTTAGCCGAAAGCGAGGAGCATGCCAAGAACCACCTGCGCGGTTTTCTGAAGTTGGCGTTTTATGATAAGTATGGCGTAAATACCAAAGGCAAAACCGATATGGTAATCCACCAGGCCGACAACTAAAAGACAGGCAGGCGTGCTGCTGGAGGTGAAGCGGCCAACCAACAAAGCCGCCATGCCTACGGCAGGCAACCTGAATTACAAGGCCATGCACGAGCTGGTTTGTGTTTGATGCCCTGGAGTTTGATCGTTTGTTTTACAGCAACGCCCAGCTGAAGGCCTTTTCGAGCAGATATTAAGCATGAAACAGGCCGATGCCGCAGCTAATACGTTGGAGGCGGAGATAGACCTGCTGGTGTACCGCCTGTACAAGCTTACTTACGAGGAAGTGCTGCTGGTGGAGCCAGGTTTCAGCCTGAGCCGCGAAGCGTACGAACTTGTTGAGGGCCATAAAGCAGCAAGTGTTTAGTTGACTTTATTGCAATTAGTACAGATGCAGACAGAACAGGTAACGCTTTAGCAATATACTTGTACCTGCCGGAACCTTTCTAACATATAATATTTTAACAGCACATGAGAAAACAACTACTATACCTGCTCCCGATGGCTCTGTTGCTATGGGGCTGTCCCGGCGAGTCTGATGACGCACCCAAGCCGGAAGAAGAATGCCTTTTGCAGTCCGAATCTGTAACGTCTGTAGGAGGCGGGGCCGATTATCCTATTTGGACGAGTCGCTATACTTACAACAGCCAAAAGCAGCTAACCGCTGTTGCCCGCGATTCGTCTGGCGTACCTGTTAGCCAGTCCACCCTAAGCTATGACAGCAACAACAGACTTGTTCAAGTCAAAACCGCCAATGCTGAATTAGTGTACGAGTATAACAGCAAAAACCAACTGGTAAAACAAACACGCAACAGGCAAAGCGGCACAGCCCAGAACCAGGATTACTATGCCTTTACCTACAACAGCAATAACGAGCTGGCAGAGGCACGCTATTACTATGTGGTGAGCGGCTCGCCCAGCTTTTACTATATCTGGAAGTATACCTATACCAAAGGCAACCCCACCCGCGTAGAGCAGCTGAACACGCGCGATGAACGGATTGCCCTGCTCGAACTGAGCTACGATGAAAAACCTTCGGCAAAACCGGCGCTAGCTGATACATTCTTCGAACCGACATCCGCTCCAGCTGCCAACAACCCGATTGCCGGCACGCTCAACGCTCCAGGTTTTGGCACCCAGAAATACACCATCGCCTATACTTACAACCAGAAAGGCTTGCCTCTTACGGCTACCCAAACCTACGTAAACGGGAGTATAAACCAGGTGACCACCTATACCTATACTTGCCCTTAAAGCAGCTTTAGAGCACCGCTAAAACAAAGCCGGCAGCAGCAAATCTTAACGTTTGTTGCTGCCGGCTTTGTGCCTCTATAGCCACTGCCACGTATTGGTTTAACTTAAACTGCACTTGTCTGCATTCGTTTAAAAAGTATAAACCAAAACCACACTAGCTATGGACAAACATTACAGGTATAAGCATTACTACGACGGCCAGGAGCACAAGCACCGCATTGGCTACGGGCAAGACTACCGAAGCCGCGATATGCAGCAGGGCTTTGGGAGAGACTACCGCAAACATCCTAGTCGGGACTACAGAGATGATAAAGGCAAGTATAACCGCCCTTATCAGTATGATTATCGGCAGCGCGGCAACAATAGCAACAGAGGCTATACGAACAACTCCTGGAGAACCGAAGACAGGTTCAGCGGAAGCCAGGCCAGCACAAGCGATATCCGTCAAGGCTACGGCATCTCCAGCTACGATGGCACCTCAGACCGCTAGAACACACTAGGCAGTACCCAGCGCAGCGGTAAAATCCAGGGAGACCAACCATGTCCGGCAACAGAGATAGTTGCAGAAGCTCACACTATGGAGGGGCGGTAAGGGCGATGCTTTTCCAACTCTAGCCGGGGCATACCAAATGCCATTACCCGCAACTTTGCCGACGACTATGGCACAGTCCATGGGCAGCACGTACACAACTATGGCGGTGGCAAAGGCTAAAGCAGCGGTCACCGGAGCGGCTCTTCCGGAAACGAGAATTTTGGCACATCAACGGGCAATTACGGCGGCTACGGCGCTATGGGCAGCAGTAGCTATGGTGGTGGCCGTAGCAGCTTCGGCAGCGATAGCACTTCACAAAACTTTAACAGGGGAGAAGCTGAGTTAAGTGGCTTCTGATGCACTGCTTTAGAAGCCTTCTTAGCCAAGGGCTGCCGGTTTTCGGAAGGCCCTGTGTTTTTTTATATGTTAAGGATTTAGTATATTATAGGACAATGCACAGGCTAGATAAGTATAATCAGTAGCTTTTTTCTGCCTGATATGCCTCCGCTCTTTGTTTTGCCGCTTAATGGCTATTTTGAGATTATTTGTTTTGCCATTTTGTATTTAAAGAGATATCTGTAAACTATACCGTTTAAACTATGCTGCTACACAACGATGGCTTAATTGAACTTAACTATGATGTGGCAAGTGATATCCTGTTTGTTAAATGGCCAGATCTTACAAATGTATCGGAACATGAAATAACCTATTCTTTTCAGAAGCTGATAGACACGCTCCGGCATTATGATATAAAAAATCTTCTGATAGATACGCGCACGAATGATATAGTTGTTACAGAACAGGAATACGAGGCTATGATGCTGCAGCTTAGTCGCGATCTTTTGTCTACGCGCCTGCAACGTGTGGCCCGCCTGCAAGTTCTGAATCCAGACAGGGAAAAACGTGTGGTGGCAGCCATAGAAAAAATAAGCGGCTATCTGCACATTTCCGTTCAATACAAAAGCTTTACCTCCGAAGCAGAGGCCTTCGCCTGGCTGAAAGAAGCATAAGCCCCAGCCAATTACACGCTGGCTGAAGCCCGCTGCTTTATTTCCGGAACGTCTGAATTTTTAGAAAGCCTCCCAGCCCGTACCTGGTGCAGCGAAAGCGTTGCCCAGGAAAACAAAACAAAAGCCACTGCCTGGTGCAATACGCCTAAACTTACAGGCACCGCCAGTACAAGGGTTGTTATGCCAAGCCCTAGCTGCAAGAGCCCGGTTAGCAGCAGCGCCAGCACAAGGGAACGCGTAGTGGCAGGCAACTTTGCTTTGCTTGCTTCCAGCCAATAAAGCACAAGCACTACCAACGAGAGCACGCCCACCCAACGGTGCGCAAACTGCATGGCTGCACCATTTTCAAGAACAGTATGCCACGATAGGTACGGCAGTAGCTCTGTCGGGAAAAGCTTGCCCTGCATGAGGGGAAATGTATTGTAACCATAACCTGCTTTTAAGCCGGCTACAAAAGCTCCCAGTATGATCTGGAGAAGTAGCAGGCCCGGCACGAGCAAAGCAAGTCGGTAAAGTTTAGTAGGTATCGATTGCTGTTGCCGCTTCTTCCAGACAAGGTCTGCTGCCGTCCATAGTATAACGCTGACTACCGCCAGGGCCAGGCACAGGTGCGCTGCTAGGCGGTAGTGGCTAACGTGCGGGTTGTCTACTAGTCCGCTTTTTACCATCAGCCAGCCCATTAGCCCCTGCGCCATGCCTAGCAACAGTATAAACAGGAGCCGCCTTGTAAGTTTGGGAGTTAGCTGCCCTGACGTTAAAAAGTACAGGAACGGAAGTATAAACACCAAACCGATTACCCGGCCCAGCAGCCGGTGCAGGTACTCCCACCAGAAAATTTGCTTAAAGCCTTGCAGGGTCATGCCCACATTGCGCATCCGGTATTCCGGAAACTGCTTATACTTCTCAAAAGTGGCCATCCAGGCAGCATCGGTGAAGGGTGGGAGCGTTCCCGAAATCAAGTTCCACTCAACAATAGAAAGGCCGGAGTTGGTAAGGCGCGTAATGCCGCCGATAATCACCATTGCCATAACCAGCACAGCGCCGGTCAGGAGCCAGTACACAATTGCCTTGTTATAAGTGCTTTTCTCTTCCATAACCCGGCAAAAATAGGTTGTGGCAGTTGCAACAAGCATGATAATTATTTGTGCCGATGGTGATATCGGTCATTGCTTTACAAAAAAACCTTAGGTTATGTTTAGAGTTCTTTTCGCCTGCAAAGTATGAATTTTAGATATGGTCTTAAACAAAAAAAGCCTTACACATAGGTGTAAGGCTTTTAAAATGATTTATAGCTAAACTAAACTAGCTGTACGTTAACAGCGTTCAGTCCTTTCTTTCCTTCTTTCAGGTCGTAAGTTACTTCGTCGTTTTCTCTGATTTCATTTACCAGTCCAGAAATGTGTACAAAATACTCCTGACCTGTGCTGTCGTCTTTAATGAATCCAAACCCTTTTTCTTCATTAAAGAATTTTACTTTTCCTTTGTTCATGATGATGATGATCTTGTTATTAATATTC